>JBBQQS010000048.1:0-17002 GCA_038215525.1 Bryobacterales bacterium | reverse complement strand
GCGGCGGCTTTGCGGAGTTCGTCGAGGTTAGCGGTATCTAGAAAAATTCTCATAGTGGTAAGTTACTCGCGAGTTACAGAGTTAGTTAGCGTGCCGAGGCCTTCGATTTTCACGGTGACCGCGTCGCCAGGTTGCATGGGTCCGACGCCTTCGGGAGTACCGGTGGCAATCAGATCTCCCGGTTCAAGCGTCATGAACCGAGTCACAAATTCTATTATATCACCCAGGCTGAAAATTAACTGCGAGACGGAGCCCTGCTGGCGGCGTTCGCCATTCAGAAAGGTCTCGAGCGAAAGCTGGGAGAAATCGATTTCTTCAGCGGGAACCTCGTAGGGGCCGACGGGGCAGAAGGTATCGAAGCCTTTGCCCCGGGTCCACTGGCCGTCTTTCTTCTGGAGGTCGCGCGCGGTAACGTCGTTGACGATGGTGTAGCCGCGGACATAATCGAAGGCCTGGGCGGCCTTTACGTTTCGGGCGCGGCGGCCGATGACGACCCCGATTTCGCCTTCGAAGTCGACGCGCTGGCTGATGCTCGGGTAGACGATGGCGTCCCCGGAGGCGATCAGGGACGAGGGCGGCTTCATGAAAATCAAGGGCTCGGTGGGGATGTCGTTGCCGAGTTCCTTGGCGTGCGCGGCGTAGTTGCGGCCCACGCAGACGATCTTCGAAGGCGAAACGGGCGGCAGCAGCTTCACATCCGGAGGAATCTCGGGCGTGGTGAGGTTGACGTACTCAACGCCTCCGGCCGAGTCCGGCGTGGAGGCGGGCAGATTCAGGTTGCGGGAAAATCGAATGCGATACATGGCGCTCCCTCTAGTGTCGTATATATGCTGGAGTGATGTTTCAGCTCACAGGCAAGACGGCATTGGTGACGGGTTCCGGGCGCGGGATCGGCAAGGGCATTGCGAAGATGTTGGCTGCGGCCGGCGCCGCGGTGATGATCAACGACCTGGACGCGGAGGTGGCCCGCGACACGGCCGGCGAACTGGGGATGCGGCATCTGGCCGGCAGCGTTACCGATCCCGAGTTTCCCGATCGACTCGTGAAGGCGACGATTGAGGCTTACGGCGGGCTCGACATTATCGTGAATAATGCGGGCTACACGTGGGACAACGTGATTCAGAAGACGACGGACGAGCAGTTCCAGGCCATGCTCGATGTGCACTTAGTCGCCCCCTTCCGGATTCTGCGCGCGGCGTCGGAGTTTATTCGCGCGGCGGCGAAGAGCGAAGGTGCGGACGGTAAGCGCGTGATGCGGAAAGTGGTGAACATCTCGAGCGTTTCGGGGGTTTACGGCAACGCGGGGCAGATCGGCTATGGCGCGGGCAAGATGGGGATCAACGGCGTTACGAACGTGATGGCGAAGGAATGGGGCCGATACAACGTGAATGTGAATTCGGTGGCCTTCGGCTTTATCGAAACGCGGCTGACGCAGCCCTTGGGCGAAACGGGCGCTTCCATCGATATCGCGGGGCGTGAGATCGCCGTGGGTGTGCAGCCGAAGATGCTCGAGAGCATGAAGCAGATGGTGCCGTTGGGCCGGCTGGGCACGGTGGAAGAAGCGGCCGCTCCAGTCTGGTTCTTTTGCTCGCCGCTTTCGGACTATGTATCCGGGGAGGTACTAGTGGTCAGCGGCGGGATGCGGTTTTAGGCTCGCCAATGGGCCCGCTTAAATTAGAACTGGAAGCGCAGGCTGAGCTGTAAGCGGCGGACGTTGGTGCCGTCCGGGAAGCCTCCGCTGGCGGTGCCTTCGCCGAAGTTAGCGACGGGATTTAAGTTAGTGCCGCCGCTTACGTTATAGAGTTGATTCCGGCGCGAAGTGTCGGACGTGGTGTTGAAGAGGTTAAAAGCCTCGAAGTTGAAAGTGGCCACGTAGCGGTCTGTAATTTTGAAGAGCTTCGAGATGCGGGCGTCAAGGCGGCGAGTTTGGTCGATATCGAGGCTGTTGCGCGGCAGGAAGGGGACGCGATTATCGCCGGCCAACCCGTTCAGGCTGGCAGTAAAAGCGGCAGGAAGGCCGGGGATCACGATACCCGCGCCATTCACGGTTGGCGTCGTTGCGAAGGCGCTGGCAAAAGTGCCCAAGACCGACAGCTGCCAATCGTTAACGGCGTATCTCACAAAGGCGCTGTTCGTCTTCCAGGGGCGGTACGCGAAAGTCTGCGCTACGACCATCCGATGACGCTGGTCCAGTTGGGATGATCCTTTTTCGTTGCGATAGTTACCGTTATAGAAGGACGTGGGGCCACCACTAAAGAATAAGTTGGAACCGGCGTTGCCGAGATTCTCGTCGATGGTATGCGCCCAGGTATAGCTGATATTTCCTTGCGACGAGAGGGGGCCCAAATTCAGCTTCCGGTTCTGGAATTGGACGAGCAATGCGTTATACGAGATGTTGCCGACGCTTTCCACGACGTTGACGCGTTGGAAACTCGGGTCGACCCGGTTGGCGAGGCGATAGACCGGCGTGGTGTAACTGCCGACCTGGTTACCCGTCGCGTCGTTGATGCGGTAAGTGACGTCGGCGCCGAGGGGGCCGACATTGGCATCGCGAATGGCGATCATGCGCACGCCGCGGTTAAAGGCCCAACTGACGGTGAGGCTGGTGGTGCGGGTTAAAGCTTGCTCAATGCCGAGGTCACCTTGCAGGGTGTAAGGAGTGCGGAACTTATCGCCGGCATAAGTGATGCTCCGGCTGCCGCCGGAAAGCGCCGGCGCGGCCGTCAGGCGATTCGGGTAGACCGGACCGGCAGCCAAGGCCGCGGCATTGTTGGATTGTAAGTTGTAGGAGATCTGCTGGGTGTTGACGGTGTTGAAAGTGGCAATCAACGCGCCGGGGAACCGGGCATAAAACAGACCCCAACTGCCGCGGAGAACCGTCTTATTGGGAACCAGGGTATAAGCGATACCGAGACGCGGCGCGAGGTTCTTTCTGGGCTCGGGAATGATGCCAGTGCGCGGGTAATTAGGGATCGCCTGGGTGGGCTGAGTGAAGGTGGCCAACTCGTAGCGCAGGCCATAGTTCAAGCTCAGACGGCTGGTGACCCGGAATTGATCCTGGACAAAGAAGTTATAGTCGCGAATCCAAACGCGTGAGAGCGGGTCGCCAAAATTTTGGCTGTAGGATTGCCAGCGCTTCGCGCCGCCGGTGTTATCGGTGAGGTCCTGGGCGAAGGCGGTAACATTGGCGTAATTGTAAGCACCTCGAGTATTGAGGAGTTGATCCTGGATATCGCGAGTTTGGGCGAGGTCAACGCCAACTTTGATGAAGTGGCGGCCCCAGGTGATCGACAGATTGTCGGCGAATTGAAAGCGATCTTCGGTAGGTTGGACGCGGGGAAGGTAATTCGGCGTGCCGATATTGCCCACGCCATTGATCGTCATCGTGCCGTCGAAGCCATTGTAGGGCAGGTAGTTGCGACTGTAATCGTCAAAGAGACGGTCTTTAAACCAACCGAAGCGGAACTCATTGACCATGGTGTTGGAGAGCAGCGAAGTCCAGGAGACCCGGCCATTGCGCGTGCGAACCGTGGAGAGGCCATTGTTGCCGGTGGCTCCGCCATTGTTGAGGGTGGCTGCGGTCTGAATGCCATTGGGTGAGATCCAGCGCAGGTAATTGAA
The DNA here is from genome assembly GCA_038215525.1 of Bryobacterales bacterium. Taxonomy (GTDB): domain Bacteria; phylum Acidobacteriota; class Terriglobia; order Bryobacterales; family Bryobacteraceae; genus JALHNI01. Next base: position 13,381 of record JBBQQS010000048.1, on the reverse strand, counting down.
GCTGGTGGTGATCGTATTTTTGTCGTTGAGGCGGTAATCGATCTTGCCGAAGAGAAGTTCCTGGTTCGCGGAGCGGGGAACGACGGTATTAAAACGATCGATATACCGGCGGGCATTGTCGCACTGCAGGGGAGTGGCGGTGCAGGCAGCAATGTATTGGCCGGCGCTATTGAAGAGCGGTTGGTTGATGTTACTCGAAAGCAACGGATAATCGCGGCGCGTAATTTCAGTATTGAAGAAGTAAAAGACTTTGTCCTTCTTGATCGGTCCGCCAATGGAGCCGCCGATCTGGTCGCGGCGCTCGTCGGTGCGGAAGGCGGCGTAACGGTCGCGGGCGTTGAAGTTCTGATTGCGGAAGAACCAAAACGCAGTGCCGTGGACGGAGTTACCTCCGGACTTAGTCACTGTGTTTACCACGCCGCCCGAGGCACGGCCGAATTCGGCGGAACCGCCGGTGATCACCTGGAATTCCTGCACGGTATCTTGCGAGATGTTGGCCGCAATGCGGTTGCGGCCGGCATTCTCGTTATAGTATTGCTGCGTTGAGTCGTTCCCGTCCTGCAGAAACGCGTTGCCGCCGGGGATGCCGCGGAAGGTAATACCGCCGAAGGTGCCGTCGTTGGTGACACCGGGAGTGAGGAGCACAAACGAGTCTACGCGGCGGCCGTTGATGGGTAAGTTGAGGATCTGGTCCTCCCCGACTACCTGGCTGACGCCGGTTTTGGTGTCATCGACCGAGGGCGGATCGGTGGTGACGTCGACGGTGGTGTTGGCGGTGGCGACCGCGAGGGTAAACTTCAGGTCAACCAGTTGGCCCACCTGGACGGTAATGTTCTTGGCCTCACTCTTGTTGAAGCCGGATTGGTTGATGGAAACTTCGTAGCCGCTAGCGGGTGTGAGCGAACCGGCGTTAAAGAGGCCGGAGGCGTTGGTGGTGATGACGCGGCGAACGCCACGCTCGGCGTTGGCGATAGTGACCTCGGCGTTTGGGACGCGAGCCCCGGTCGCATCAGTGACCGTACCGGAGATGCCCCCGAGTCCAGCGACAGACTGGGCGAAGGCAGAAAGCGAACAAAGAGCGAATAGAAAAAGACGAGCGAGATTAGCCATTACCTCTATGATGCCAAGGGTCGGCGTCAAAAAAATGACGATTTGATGTCAAGTTTATGGGTCGGTTCCAGGAGGCAGGCAGAAAGAGCCAGGGCTATGTTTGTCGGCAAAGGTCCGCGAGGGCATAGACTTTGGGTATGAGCGTAATGACAGTTCGATACTTGGGCGCGGTGCAGTTTGAAGCGGAAACTAGAGGCCACAAGGTGTTTTGTGATCAACCCTTAGACCACGCGGGATTCGATGAGGGGATGACGCCAGTGGAATTTCTGTTGGCCGCCTTGGGGACTTGTGCGGGTTACTATGCCGCAGAGTATCTCAACAAAAACCAGTTACCCAGCGAAGGGCTCGAGGTGAAAGTAGACGCAGATAAGGTAAAGAATCCGGGGCGGCTGGAGAATTTCCGGATCGCGGTGCATGTGCCGGCCAAGCTGGAGGCCAAGCATCAGGACGGGGTGAAGCATGCGGTGGAGAAGTGTTTGGTGCACAACACGCTGCTGAATACGCCGAAGATTACGACGACCCTGACGGTGGGGGATCCTGATCCTTTGATCGAGTAGTGGCGACGAGCGCACGCCAGCCATCTTTCTCTTTCCGGCCAATGATGCGCCAGGGTGGTTGGATGAGGGCTTCGATCTGCTCTGATTGCTCCGGCTGGTAACCGCTGAGGATCGCGTATTGGCGCACAACGCGGGCGAAGTCGGGCCAAAGATCAGCCAGGATGCCGGCTTGGATGTTCATCGCGCCCACGTCGATGCACTGGGTCTTGAGAGCGTCGAGCGAGCCTTGGAAGGCGTTTGGGGGAAGATCCACGGGCGATAGGTCGCAGCCGAAGGATTGGGCTCCCAGATGTTCGGCGGCTTCGCTTAAGAGGCCGGAGCCGCAGCCGATGTCTAAGCACGTGTGGTGGGGCTTGAGTACTTGCTCCATGGCTTCGAGGCAGAGGTGGGTGGTGGCGTGGTCGCCGTTGCCGAAGGCGAGTCCTGGTTTCATCTCCAGGCGATGGCGGTTCGCTGGGGTTTCACTGGGGTGGTTGGGCGGTGCGAGGTACCAACTTTCGCCCACTGCCATGGGTTGCCAAGTGGCTTGGTAAATTGCGTTCCAGTTTTGGTCCGGAATTTCCGTCAGGGCGCCTCCGAGGTGAGCGAGGGGGGCTGCGGCGTTGCGGGTGGCGAACCAGGCGATGAGGTCGAGTTGACCGTCGTCGCGGTTGTACTGGCTGATGCCGGTTAAGTTATGTTCCCAGAATTGGGCGACTAAGTCATCTTCGTCCTCTGGATTAATCGTGAAAGTAAGTCGGAACACTTACAACTTTTGCCTTGCGTCGATGAAGAGCCAGCAGAAGGCTGCGATTAAATATAGTGCGGACATGATGCCGATGGAGACGGGCCAGCCGCCGTGGCCGTCAACTAACCACGGCACCAGCGAGGGGCCGACGATGCCGCCAATTTGGCCGCTGGTGTTCATGAAAGCACTAACGACGCCGGCGTTGGAGCCGCCGATGTCGACGCAGGTAGCCCAACTGGCGGCCAGCGTGAACATGCTGGTGGCAATGGCCACCGCAATGAGCACGGCGGAGGCGATGGAACTGGGAACGACGGCGGCGGCCGCCATCGCGATGCCGGCCACCAGGTAAGCTCCGCCGGCGATGACGGCGCGGCCGTAGCGCAGGCCGAAGTGGCGCACCATCCAATCGGTAGCCCAGCCGCCGCCGAAGTCGCCCGCGATACTGAGTAACATGGGGGCTCCAGAGAGGGCCGCGAGTTCGGCGCCGCTGAAGCCGCGGGCCACTTCGAGGTACTTAGGCAGCCAGGTAATGACGAAGTAAAAGCCATAGGTATTGGCGATATACATGAGGCAGAGGGGAAGCATCGAGGGATGGCGCAGGATGCGCCTCCAAATGTTGGCGGTGCCATGCGGAGAATCTCCGGCGCGGTTGGCTTCGATGTATAGGCACTCGTCCTGCTTCACGCTGGGGTGCTCGCGAGGCTCATCGCGGAACCAGAGGTACCAAGCGGCGGCCCAAGTGAAACCGACGCAGCCGAAGATGAGAAACACCGCGCGCCAACCCACGTATTGTTCGAGTAAGTAGGCGGCGTAGGGAGTAATTCCGCCGGCCAGGTGGGCGCCGGCGAAAAAGATACCTTGCACGCGGCCACGCTCTTGTTGCGGGATCCAACGGCCCAACGCCCGGGCGGCGACGGGCCAAGCGCCGGCCTCGCCGGCGCCGAAGAGGAACCGGACGATGACCAGGCTCCAGAAGCTAAAAGCGGCGGCGGTGATCATGGTGAAGATGCTCCACCAGACAACGATGCGGGTAAGGACGACGCGGGCACCCAGCCGGTCGGCCCAACGAGCGGTGGGGACTTCGAAGAGGGCGTAGGCGATGGTGAAGGAACTGAAGACGTAGCCCATTTGCTGCATGGAGAGGCCGAGGTCCTGCGAGATCGGTCCGGCGAGTTTGCTGATGCAGACGCGGTCGAGGTAGGTGACGAAGGCGAGGGCGACAGTAAAAGCGACGACGCGAAAGCGGACGGCATCCAGGGGTGAAGTGGTCACCGGGTTATTTGATCACGGTTTCGAGGCGCGTAACCGAATGCCGGTAACGGAACATGGCTTCGAGCTGAAGCTTGACGGCCCAACCGATGAGCCAATCGCTGAGCGGGCTGAGGGGCAGCGTGAATTCCACTTCGTCGGTGAGGCGCGTACCTTCGCCTTCGGCCGTGAAGAGATGACGGTGATTCCAGCTACGAAACGGGCCTTGCACCTGACGGTCGACAAATAGGTGCTGGTATTCGTACTCGGTATGTTCGGCCACCCAGAGTAACTTGAGGTGCGTGACGCGAAAGGTAATGCGGGAGCCGGTTTCGAGGCCTCCAGTGCGCTTTTCCACCACCAACGGGGTATCTGGCGGCGTGAGTAACTGGATCGCTTCCGGACGTTCGTGAAAGGCCCAGACGGCGGCCAGCGGTGCGGGGATGAGTGAGGTGTATTGGAACTTTACCATTGGCAGTTGCCGCTACCATTGAGGAGACGCGGCTACTTCCAGCTTACGCTGGCTGCTGCGCTCGGTTACGATCACCTTGCCTTGGCTGATGGCGACTTGGCCCACGCCCTGCCAGTTGGCGGGAATGGTGAGCAGGAAGGTGGCGTAGGAACGCGTGGTGGTTTCGCCGGTATCGAGGTAGGTGTAGAGCAACCGGCCAAAGATGCGGTTCTTCCTGACCAGGATCGGGAATGGCTGATGTAGCCCAGTGGTGCCGAATTCGAGCCCGCGGGCTAAGGGCTTGTTTTGCGGGTCCACATGACGCCAAGCATTGAACCAGGGATACTCCGCCGTCTTCCACAGATAACCGATGAGCAGGCCCTGTTTGGGGCTGGAGGCGGTGGCCCAGCCGAGCGGCTCGTCGATCACATAGGACACGACGTTGGGCAACGGGTCATTATCCAGACGGCGCATGTTCACGGTGGTTTCGTCCTTGAAGGCCTGGGGCCAGTAGAAGGATGGCTCCTCGGGATTGGGCAGCGGCGAAGATTGGGCGAAGCCGCGGCGGGCATTCGAGTCGACGAGGGTGTCTTCGTCGAGGAAGGGCGGGCCGATGGTGGGGTGCTGCACCATGTTGTAGATTTTGCCCAATTTGTTGCGGTTGGTGACGGTTTCGTGGACCGTGACGAGGGCGGCCTGGGGATCGATGAGGATGCGGCGAGTGACGTCGAGGCCGGCCATCGGAAGTGACGCGGTCATGATGCCGGGGCTTGAGACTTTCCATGCGACGCGCGTGGCTTCGCCATGATAGGGCATACCGTTGGCGAGCTCGGGATCGCTCGGTTGGCCCCAGCGATCGAGGCAGAGGAAGTGGGCCATGGGACGATTGGTGGCGTTCACGTCGGCGGGCCCGAGCCAGCGCAAGGGGTTCAGGCCGTTCTTCATTTTGAACGAGACGAAAGAACCGCCGCCGAGGTCGAAGGTCGCTTCGGCATTGAGGTTTTGGATGACCACTTGAGGACGGTCCTGCGCGGTCAAAGTTAGAAGGAGGATGAGAGCTTGCATCAGGGGAACGTTATCACGAGAAGGTTTGAGATTCCAGATTGGAATCTCAAACGTCGGGCCCGCTATCGCGCGACGTGCCACGCTGACGGCTACGTTTCAGGCCTTTGAGATTCCAGATTGGAATCTCAAAGGAGCAGGTCTGCTGCTTGCCGGTGCCGGGCAGGTTCAGGTAAAATGGGGTGCCATTATCGCAGATACCCGGAATTCGAGATAATATGATTTCAATGGCAAAGAAAGCCCTAGCCGTAAAGTCTCTCATCCCCGCCGCGGTGCTTGAGAGCCGAATCTGTATGACCCTTGGGCAGAATACGATGCTCGACAGCGATCTCGCGAAGCTCTATCAAGTAACCACTTCGAACTTTAACAAAACAGTCCAGCGCAACCTGTCGCGGTTTCCAGAAGATTTCATGTTCCAGCTGATTCCCGAGGAATGGGAAGCCTTGCGGGCGCGAAAAGGTAGTGCGATCGGCAGAGGCGGGCGCCGCTACATGCCGTTTGTCTTCACTGAGCAAGGCGTGGCGATGTTGTCGAGCGTTTTGAAGAGCCAGCGCGCGGTGCAGGTGAATATCGCCATCATGCGTACTTTCGTCCACCTGCGGGAGGCGACGATCAATTATAAAGATCTGGTACGGAAAATTAGCGAAATGGAAAGTAAATACGATGGCCAATTTCAGGCCGTATTCGGTGCCATTCGGAAGCTGATGGAACCCTCGCCAGCTCCCGGTAAGCGGCGAATCGGCTTTAGCGCTTCGGCGAGGTAGCAGTCATCGCGATAATCTGCCGCACGGTGTGGCCGCCGGCTAGGCGATCGAAGCCTTCGTTGATTTGGTTGAGCGTGAGGCCTTCACTCAATAAGGCAGTGACGGGTAAGCGGCCTTGTTCGAAGAGCCGGATAAAGCGTGGGACATCGCGGGAAGCCACGCAGGAGCCGATATAACTACCCTTGAGTGTGCGCTCTTCGGCGACTAAGTTGGTGGGCGCCAGCGGCCAGCGGGAATCGGGGTGGGGCAGGCTGGCGGTGACGGTGGTGCCGCCGCGGCGGGTGATGCGGTAAGCGGTTTCGAGCGCAGCGGTGGCGCCGGCCATTTCGAATGCGAAGTCGACCCCACCGTCGGTTTGGTCCTTCAAGTCAGCGATCAACGTGGGCGAGGCGGCGTGGTAAGTGTGAGTGGCGCCGAGGGTCCGCGCGAGGGCAAGCTTATCTTCATGGACATCGATGGCGATGATGTCGCTGGCGCCGGCGAGTTGGGCGCCAAGAACCGCGTTGAGGCCCACGCCGCCGAGTCCGATCACCGCGACACGGGAACCGGGAGAGACCTTGGCCGTGTTGACCACCGCGCCCACGCCGGTAAGCACCGCGCAGCCGAAGAGCGCCGCCTGTTCGTAGGGCAGATGGGCCGGCACTTTGACGGCGGAGCCGCGGTTGACGACGGCGTATTCAGCAAAGGCCGAGACGCCGATGTGGTGATAGATGCGCTGGCCGTTTTGCCGCAGGCGCATCTGGCCGCCCAACAGCGTACCAGCGGCGTTGGCCTGCTGCCCGGGTTCGCAGAGGCCGGGCCGGCCTTCGACGCAGGGGGCGCAGCGGCCGCAGCGGGGCGCGAAGATCAGCACCACGTGGTCACCGGGCGCCAGGTCTGTGACATGGGCACCGCATTCCACCACTTCGCCCGCCGCTTCGTGGCCCAGGATCATGGGCAGGGAACGGGGCCGGTCGCCGTTGACGGTGGAAAGGTCGGAGTGGCAGAGTCCAGCGGCGTGGATGCGGATGAGCAATTCTTGTTCGCCGGGCGGGTCGAGGTCGACCTCTTCGATGGTGAAGGGCCGGGAGTCCGCATATGGTTGCGGCAATTGCATCTGGCGGAGGACGGCGGCGCGGACCTTCATATTACTCGAACTGCTTCCGGAAGGCGGCCATTTCGCTTTCGAGAACCGACAGGCGAGCGGTGAGCTCGGTAACCTGTTCCTCAAGCTTGGCGACCCGGTCTCCAGGTACGAGCCCAGAGATAGCCGGTGGGGTAAAGCCGGCGACGTCGCCCGAGAGCAGATGTGCCCACCGGTTGGATACCGGTTTCGTCAGCGCCTCCGGCCGTTCGGCCAACTTGCGCAGAACGCTTTCGACGCTTTCGGTATCTTCAAATTCGTACAGCGATTGCGTGCGCGCCCGGATCTCGGCCAGCGTTTGCGGGCCGCGCAGGAGGAGGCAGGCCAGGACTGCCAGTTCACGGTTGCCCAATTCGAGCCGTTCGACGAGGCGGTGGCCATGTTTGGGCACCCGGCTCTCGCGGCCGGTGAAAATAAGCGACATGCCGCGGTGGCGCAGCTTGTCGAGGGCGAGCGTCACCGCGTCGTCGGTTAACGACATCAGCGGCTCGCGACTCGATTTCTGGTTGCAAGCGTTCACCAGCGCGTTTAGCGACAGAGGGTAATAGTCGGGTGTCGCCATCTCTTTTTCAATGAGGCAGCCGAGGACCCGGGCTTCAATCTGATCTACATCAAAAGGCATGGGTTTAACGTTGTTCAGGACTAAAAAGCGGCTCCGTTTCGGGCGACATCAGCACCCAAAAACTGTACAGGGCGAGCACCGTGCCAACCGGAATGTTTGCCAGGTGCAGGGTGGCTACGACCATCGACAGCGACCGCGCCCAGGGGCGAAATTTCATCAAGCCGAGTCCCACTACGACGGAGGGAATGGCGAGCAAGAGCATCATGGCGGTGATCCCACTACCAAAGAAGCGGATAACCTGGACCATCGGTCCCGAGGCGAAATCAGAGCGTTCGGCTTCAATCATCAAACCACTGAAACCGCCAAGACTGATTAATAAGATCAGAGATGCAAGGCCGCCCAAGACGCCAAGGATGACGTACAAGATGCCAAGACCTCTGACATGTGACTCCATGCCCATAAGGGAACCATTTCTCCTCCTTAGATGGTACCGTGCTTCCTAAGGTACGGGTGAGCCCATTAAGGCAGGGGTCCATCCAGGCCGGCGAAAGCTAACTTTCTCGTTCCAATGTTGTAACAAAATAGCAGGCGAAGCGGGGAGCGTCGAAAATTGGGACACGCCGGGAGGCGGCTGCGTTGGGGCGGACGAAAAAACGGCCAGAAGCCACGCGATCCCTGCTAGAATAAGGAGTATCCAGATTTCGCTTCAATGCTCTCCCGGATTGCGGAAAGAAGCCATGGCTAACGAGCATGCTTTCCGCCCTATCGTCAGGATCGCGAATCCGAAAAGTGTCTTTTGCGCCGGAATACTTACGCCATGGTAACAGCCAACTTTCCGTTGTTTGCCGCGTCTACCACCGACAAGATCTTGAATGCGTTGTTTGACGACACATTCGCTGGGATTCACCAGTTCACTTGGTTCGATTGGGCGATTCTCATTCCCTACTTCGGCACGCTCACAATTCTGTCGCTGTATGGCCTGCACCGCTACAAGGTAATTTACGAATACTTCCGCGTGAAGAAGTCGTTGAACCGGCCACCGGGGCGCTTATTTGACGAACTGCCGCCGGTGACGGTCCAACTGCCGCTATATAACGAGCAATTTGTGGTGGAGCGGTTGATTGACACCGTGCTGAAGATGCGGTATCCCAAGCATCTGTTCCAGGTGCAGGTGCTTGACGACTCGACGGACGAAAGTTCGGCCTTTACCGCCGCTCTCTGCGCGCGCTATCGGGCGGCCGGTCACAACATCGACTATATTCATCGCGTGGACCGGACCGGCTTTAAGGCGGGCGCGCTCGAGCATGGGCTCGACACAGCCACGGGCGACTTTGTCGCCGTCTTCGACGCTGACTTCCTGCCGCCGGTGGACTTTCTCGAGCGGACAATTCACTACTTCACCGATAACAAAATCGGCGTGGTGCAGACTCGCTGGAGCCACATCAACCGTGATTCGAATCTGCTCACCGAAGTGCAGGCCATGCTGCTTGACGCGCACTTCGTGCTGGAGCATGGGGCCCGCTCCGGCAATGGGCTCTTCTTCAATTTCAACGGCACGGCCGGCATCTTGCGGAAAGCGATGATTCGCGACGCGGGCGGCTGGCAACATGACACGTTGACCGAAGATTCCGACTTAAGCTATCGCGCGCAACTCAAGGGCTGGCGATTCGCGTATGTGCCGGCCGTTGATTGTCCCTCGGAACTGCCGGTGGAGACGCACGCTTTTCAGATTCAGCAACAACGTTGGAGCAAGGGCCTGACGCAGTGCGCGTTGAAGTTATGGCCGCGGATCTGGAAAGCGGACCTGCCCTTTAAAGTGAAGCTCGAAGCGTGGCTGCACCTGACCCCTAATATTTCATACCCGCTGATGATCGTCATCTCGGCGCTGATGCTGCCGGTGATGATTGTGCGCTTCTACATGGGCTGGGTGGAGATGCTGTTTCTCGATGTGCCGCTGATCTGCGCCAACTTCGTTTCCATCGGCGCCTTTTACTTGGTGGCACAGCGCGAACTCTATCCGCAAACCTGGAAGCGCTCCATCATCTTCCTGCCAGCGCTGATGGCCGTGGGCGTCATGCTTACGTTGTCGAATACCAAGTCGGTGATTGAGGCATTGCTGCGGCAACACAGTGCATTCGTGCGCACGCCGAAATACGCGGTGGCTAAGGGTCAACATCAGAACCAGCAGCGGGAGTACCGGCGGCGAAGTGGCTGGCTGCCTTATGTGGAACTGGCTGCCGGGACGGCGTTTCTGGCGATGGTGGCTTATGCCATCGAATCCTATAACTACTTGTCGATTCCATTCCTGATGTTGTTTGTGGGAGGTTACTTCTGGGCCGGCGGCTCTACGCTCTGGCAGGAGTGGCAGGGCAAGATGCGCTTCGAGCGCGAGCAGCAGGAAGCCCTGGAACTCGAGAAAGCCTAACTGGTCAGGACCCGGCGGATTGCCCGAAGATCACCACGATCTTCGAAAAGATGTTACTCACCGTCGGCATCAGGTTATTCGGCAGTACCACGTAGACCGCGATTACCATAAAGCCCACGATCAATGCGTATTCGATTAAATCTTGTCCACGTTCATCCTTCCGGAGTGAACGTAGCGTTGTCCTCACGATGAGTTGATTGATGTATTTTTTCATGGTCTCCACTCTCTGTTAATCCAACCGAAAGTCCATTAACAAGCCATTAACAAGCCCTTAACAAGATAGTGCCTTGGTACCGTTACAAAGACAACAAGATCGGCACCCTAGGACCCAAAGATTTTACCCCTAAGGGTCTAGTCCTTGGATCCTAGTACCGACGCGCTAAGTCCCGTTTCTTAGAACTATCCTTACGGGTTAGCTTGCTGCGGAATCCGCCGGACCGTGAAGTTCAACAGGCGGATCGTATCCGTACCGGCGCTCTGCATGCGGCCCCGGAGGCGCAGTTGTCCCAAGGCGCTCCCACTGGTGAAGTTCCGTTGGCCCACCGTGCTAACGAGGTTACTGCTAATGCTGAAGCTCTGGGAGTACCAGGCCGCGGTGGTCGTGGAAATGCCCACGCTGATGCGTAGCGAGATCACGTCGTCGCCCATCAGCAGGATGCGGCCGGCGAAGGTGAGGCCCCCGGCGACCGCATCGATCTCGGGGGCGGCCGTGCCGCCCGCGTGGAGGTAGGTGGCATCAATCTCGAGCCGGTCGCCCGTAAAGAGCAGATTCGCCGGTAAAGCGCAGGTGCCCAGGTCCGCGAAGGCCGTACTGGAGTTGGTGCCGCCCGCGTTTGAGCAGATCACCTGGATCGAGGAATGCGTTTGACCGGCTTCGAACGTCTTCCGGCCCCGGGAGATTCTGTTGAACCAGGTATCTCCTTCCACGGTGGCAGTGACGCCTGGGTCGACATCCGTGCCGAGGTCCCGAATACCCGGACGAATCGGCGACGAGTTCAGGATCATGCGCGGAACGTTGAAACCGCCGTCGGCGTTCACGAACGCCAGCCTTACCCCGGAGGCGTTCTCCCAGGTCTGAAGGGGCGTTGGGGGGAGCACCAATTGGTTCACGCCGGCGCGTACTACCAGTTCCGTAATCCCGTTCAGGCCCGCGTCCTGGACGTGGAGCGTAGCGCGGTCGACGGAATTGCCAATCGAAAACTTGCGTTTCTCATTGTTAAAGGCTAACGTTGTGGCGCTCTGGCCCAGCGTGCCGTTCGAGTCGACAAAGGGCACTGCGCCCGGGGTCAACCCCGAGGGCAGGCAATTGCTCCATTGCACTTCAAAGCCGTTCGAGGTTAAGCAACGTCCCGCTGTCCCTACCAGTAGCTGCGTCCAAGTAGGCGGTTGGCCTTGGCCAACAATCAAGCCGCCGCGCGTCGCGGTTGAAGGGGTGGTGTCGGAGTGCTGCGTACTCAGCAGCGTGTGCGACAGAGAAGTGTTGGTGCCGGCGGTGCGATAGAACGCCCCGAGAATGTCACCCGATTGGGGGATGGCCCAGATGTTGAAGGTGATCGTGGAGCCGTTCAAGATATAGTCGTTGCCCGAAAGCTGGAGCAGACCATTGCGGAAGAGCGCCAAACTGGCAGACGGGGAAGGTGGGTTTGCGAGTACGAAAGCCCGATTGGTTCCGTCGATGGGGCCGCTGGGGACTTCCGCGTCGCCGAAGTTCGGTAGAATCGCGCCCGTCACTTCGCCCCCGATCACCCCCCCGGCGCCGCCGCCTACCAAGGCCCCTCCGGGCAGCAGCCGCGCGCGGACATCGCGCAACCGCAATGCCGCCGCGGAGGGCGGCACCGACCAGATTTCCGAAAACTGAAATTGGCCATCCGAGTTGTAACGCACCAGATAGTAGGCATTGTTCGCCGAGGTGGTGGGCGCCAAGCGTACATATAGTGCGCCGTTGACGATACTCACCGTGGTACCTTGCGTACCGATAGTGGCGTTGTTCGATGCTTGAAACGTCTTCCATTCGATGATGGCCAGACCTTTGAACGGCTTACCGTCGGCGCGGTAAACCGTATCGCGAATGGTGGTGAGAGGCGGTTGTGCCCACAGCCGGGCATAAATTGCCCCGAAGGCAAGAAACAGAAATAGGCGGCCCAGGCCGCGGATCAACGTGCTCATGACGGGAGACTCCTAAGTTCGTGTGAAGGCCGCGCATTAGAATTGCGCACAACCTACCTGACCGGAGTTTAGCTGGTGCCCTGCGAATTCTCAGATACCCTGTCGAAGGGGGTGAACCAACTAAGCTATTGACTGAAATAGACTTAAATAGGAAAAAACGAACTTTGAAATCGTTGTGAACGGCTTTTTGCCGGAAGCCCGATTTTGGACTTATTTGCCTTCGAGCACAAACGTCGGCGCCAAGCCCGAAGCCGTCGAAAATCCGTTGGCCGAAGGCGTCGACAGCCACGTCGTACAACCGTGCACCTTGCCCAAAAAGCTATGCGGATGCACTTCGATATTCATGTCCCGGTAGTCGAGGCCCGCATAAGTGCGCACCGGGAAAGGCGCATGTACGCTTTCCACGCGTTCCTGCACCACATAGGCGTTCGCCGTCGCCCGGCGCACGGCGCGTTCCCACTGAGCGTGGTCCACTTCCCAGCCGCGGACCTCGGGCAGGTCGCTCGTCTGGTCGTTCGGCCGCAGGATCAGCCGCTCCCGATTCGACATCACGAACTCCGGCAGGTCAATCGGTTTGCCGTGGTAGGACGATTTGGCGTGGCCCACCACGCGCGTCCAGGGAATGTACTCACGGATCGCCTTGCGCTCGATCAGCGGGAAGTTTGCGGTCACCGTTTCGTCGGTCAACAGGTCGAAGATCGCCTTTTTCTGTGCCACTTCGCCCCGGAAGTTATTCACCAGACACACGTTGCGTTCGCGGTAGGCGCGCAATAAGGCGTGGTTTAAGTCGAAGCGGGCCAGGAATTCCGAGATCCGCACCCGGCGGTACACCAGATCGATTTCAAAGTCGCCGCGCCGCAACACGCCGTTTTTGTATTCCAGTTGTTCCAGCGAAATTACTTCCGTGTTGTAGCCTTGCTTCCGGAATAACTCAGCCAATAACTGATACTCGCCACTTTCGAAATTGGCGAACGGCTGGCGGAACTCGAGTATAGCGATGTTCGGCTTTTTCTTGCCACCGTACTCTTTGTAGGCGCGCAAAATGGCCTGCAACAGGAACTTTGTGCCGCCCACTTTGCCTAACTTGTGCTTCTTGCGGAACTCTTTTACCGGCGCGGCCTCGTAAAACAAGTCGGCGAGTAACTCGCCGTAAGCCACGCCCGATGGCGTTTCCGCCGAATACTGA
>JBBQQS010000047.1:0-17044 GCA_038215525.1 Bryobacterales bacterium | reverse complement strand
CCGGACCCAAGCCCTTCGCCAAGAAGAGCGGTGGCAAGCCAACCTTCGGCAAGAAAACAAGTGGGCCCAAGGGCCGCCCGCCGGGCAATCGCAACCGCCCCCGGTAGTGGATAATGGAGCGGTGACTGCCGCCCAAAAGATACTCCGCGAATCGAAGACCATCGCCGTCGTTGGACTCTCCTCCAACCCCATGCGCCCCAGCTACGGCGTTGCCCGCTACATGCAAAAGCAGGGCTACCGTATCGTCCCCGTCAATCCCGCCGAGGCTGAAATCCTCGGCGAAACCAGTTACCCGACGCTCGGCGCGATTCCCTTCCCCATCGACTGCGTCAACATTTTCCGCCGCCCCGAGTTCGTGCCGGAGATTGTCGACGAGGCGATCCGCATCGGTGCCAAGTCGGTTTGGATGCAGGAAGAGGTGGTCCACGAGGAAGCCGCGGCAGCAGCCACCGCCGCCGGTCTCGACGTGGTGATGGACCGTTGCCTCCTCAAAGAACACCGCCATCTCGAAACTGGCCCCGCCGGCACGGCGCTCGCCCTCTGCCTCCTTCTCGCCTTCGCACAAACGACCTATGCCGCCAACCCCGAGATGAAGGCCTATCGGGGCAGCACACCGAAGCTCGACGGCGTCATCGGTGCCGGCGAATATGCCGACGCTACCCACTTCACCGGCGTCCAGAAATGGGCCCACACCTTCCACCCCACCACTGACGACAAGGACCTGTCGCTCGAAGGCTGGGTGAAGCACGACGGCAACGCCCTCTACTTCGCCTTCTCCATCACCGACGACATCCTCTACGGCATCGACACCCCGCGCTGGTTGAGCAACAACCCAAAAGCCCACGATCTCACGCGCGACGGCTTCCCCTGGTTCGGCGACGAGATGGAGATCCTCTTCAACTCGACCCACAAATACGTCGCCAATGAGAGCGTCGCCGGCAATGGCCAAAGTTGGCAGATGGTCTGCAACGTCACCAAGTCCCGCCTAGGCGGCGTGGGCGTCGGCGGCATGATGGAAGGCGAACCCCGCCGCGAACTCTCCGCCTGGAACAACTACCAAAGCTGGATTAAAACCGGAGCCCAAAGCTGCGCCGTGAAGCGCTCCCCTCAGGGCTACATCATCGAATGGAAGGTCGCATTCAAGCCCTGCGTAGAAATCGCCCCCGGCGAGTTCTACTCGGTGAAAATGGGCGACAAACCCGTCGGCCTCAACATCGCCTTAGGCGACCTCGACCAAAAAGAGCGCGGCGCCGGCAACGAGTACTTCTTCCACCACGAAGACTGGTGGAGCGGCGGCGCCAAAACCCGCACGCAGCTCAATAACTTCGGTACGCTTTGGCTGATGGCGGGTCCGCGGCCGAAGTAGCCGCCGATACGGATTTCTGCCAACTTAAGGAAGAAAGCGAGAATCATTGCTCTCAACATCAAGAACGAACGTGTCTCCAATCTTGTCCTCGAAGTCGCGGCAACCACCGGTGAATCGATTACCGATGCCGTGGGCACGGCACTCGAAGAACGCCTGATCAGCCTTCGGCGCCGCAAAAATCGCGCCGGACTGGCAGAACGACTCATGGAGCTAGGCCGCCGATGCGCCAGCCACGCGCCTGCAGAGTGGCTGAAGCGCGATTTTGATCAGGATCTCTATGATGAGCAGGGTTTGCCCCGATGATCGTCGACACCTCTGCGCTCATCGCGATACTCCGGCAAGAGCCGGAAGCGAGCGAGTTCAGCCACCTGTTGTCTACCCGGCAGGCACGAATCTCGGTGGCCAACTGGGTCGAAGCGGGAGTCGTCGCCAATGGATCGCGTGACCCGTTGGTCACCCGCGAACTCGACGACCTCATCCGGCTAGCGGAAATCGAGATTGTCCCGGTGAGCGTCGAACAAGGTCGTTTGGCGCGTGACGCGTATCGCGACTTTGGCCGCGGCAGTGGCCATCCGGCAAAATTGAACTTCGGGGATTGCTTCGCCTACGCGTTGGCCAAGGAGTCCGGGGAAGACTTAATGTTCAAAGGCAACGGCTTTTCGGCCACTGACGTGCGCTTAGCTCGCGGGGATGACCATGGTGAGTCATTCTAGATCGCCTCGAAGTACCGCTCGAGCTCCCAAGTGGTGACTGACTTCTCATATTGCCGCCACTCCCACTCCCTCGTCGCCGCGTAATGGTCGACAAACTCGGAGCCGAAGGCTTTGCGGGCGAAGGCGCTTTCGCGGAAGAGCCAAGTGGCTTCCAGAAGATTTGACGGCAGCGGGCGGGCTACGCCCGGCTGGTAGCCGTTGATGACCGGTTCTGGAGGCGATAGCCGGCGGGCGACGCCATCGAGACCCGAAGCGAGCGAGGCGGCCATCGCCAGGTAAGGGTTCATGTCCGCGCCGGGGACGCGCATTTCCACTCGGCCGGACTTCACGCCGCCGGGCAACGCGCGCACGGCCACCGTGCGGTTGTCCACGCCCCAAGTGGCGTTAATCGGCGCCCAGGCGCCGGGCACCATGCGCTTGTAGGAGTTCACCGTCGGGCAGTAGAGCACCATCAGTTCGGGCAGGTGCTCGAGTTGCCCGGCGATAAAATGGCGCATCGCATCGGCCATGGAGCCGTCGGGCTTGACGAAGAGGTTCTGCCGGGTGGTGGCGTCCCACAGGCTCTGGTGGATGTGTCCTCCGGAGCCCGGCATGGCGGCGTTCCACTTGGCCATGAAGCAGGCCATCAGGCCATGGCGCAGAGCGATTTCTTTGGCGGCGGTCTTGAACAGAGCCGCCTTATCGGCTGCCGGCACGGCCGCGTCGACGGTGATCGCGGCTTCGTAGACACCGGGACCGGTCTCCGTATGCAGCCCTTCGAGCTCGACGTCGAAGGCGGCCATCTGGTCCAGCAGATCGTGCATCAGGGGCGCTTGCGACGACGCCCGCAGGACGCTGTAACCGAACATGCCGGGCGAGACGTTTTTGAGGCCGGTGAAGTTCTTCTCGGCCAGGGTATGGGGCGTCTCTTCGAAGAGCCAGAACTCGTACTCGGCCGCGAGGCGGGCCTCGTAGCCTTGGCGCGCCACCGAGTCGACGACGCGTTGCAGAACGCTACGGGGCGCGATCGGCAGCCGGTCGCCGGTGGCCGTGAACATGTCGAGCAGATAGAGTTCGGTAGAGTCCTCCCAGGGGACGTTGCGCTTGGTGGCCAGGTCAATGCGGGCGAAGGCGTCGGGGAATCCGGTATGGGGGCCGGTGTAGCGGACGTTGTCGTAGACGGCGTCGGCGCAGTCCCAACCGAAGATGACGTCGCAAAAGCCCATCCCGGATTGGGCCGCCGACTCAAATTTGTCGCGGCTCAGGTACTTGCCGCGCAGTACACCGTCCAGATCGAAAACGCCGACTTTGATATGGGACACGATTTACCTCACCTGCGGATGGAGCGGCTACACCCGTGAAGCCTGGGCACAAAAGAAGCAACGAGCCGGCCCGAAACTAAAGAACTTGTGACCATGGCAACCTGCGTGCACCCGCGAAGACCCAGGATAACAATGATGCCGAAACTTCTCACCCCATTTGTCGAATTCGTATGCCTTCCGATACAATGGGGGCTTATGCCCCGTAAGTTCCTGATCATGTTCGCTGGCTTGGCCACTCTGCTTTCGGCCGCCGATGTGCAGACGGTGGAAGAGATTATCGCCAAAGTGAATGGCGACATCGTCACGCGCGGCGAGATTGAACGCACCAAGCGCCAGGTGGAAGAGATGCTGAAGGCCCGCAAGGTAACCGGCGGCGAAGCAGACCAGGTCCGCGAAGAGGCGCTCAAGAATGCGCTGCGCGACCGCATCGATTCGCTTTTGCTGGTGAACCGCGGCAAAGAGCTCAACATCAACATCGATGGCGAGGTGAGCAAATACGTCGCTGACCTGATGAAGCAGACCAAAGAAGTGGACCCCGACAAGTTTGCGGCCATTGTCCGCGGGCAAACCGGCCAATCCTTTGAGGATTGGAAGAACGAAACCAAGAACCAGATGATGACGCAGCGGGTGATCGGGCAAGAGGTGAACCGCAAGATCAACGTCGCGAAGACGGAAATCGAAAAGGTTTACAACGAGAACAAAGACAAGTTCATGCGCAAGGATCAAATCTTCCTGCGTGAGCTGTTCCTCACCACTGTCGGCAAGACACCGGCCGAGGAAGCGGCGGTCGCCAAGAAAGCCAACGACATGGTGGCCCGCGCCCGTAAGAACGAAAAATTCGGTGACCTGGTCCGCGACAACTCCGAAGCCGAAAGCGCGCAAAGCGGCGGCGACATTGGCGGCTACGAGAAAGGGCAACTCGACCCAGCGCTCGAAACCCTGGTGTGGGAACAGAACAAAGGCTTTGTCACCGATCCGGTGCGCCGCCCGAATGGTTGGCTGATCCTGCGGGTGGAAGAGCGCTTCAAAGCTGGCCAAGCGACACTCGAAGAGGTGGAAGGCGACATTCGCGACAAACTCTACGGCGAACGCATGCAGCCGGAGATTCGGAAGTACTTAACGGAGCTGCGCGCGAATGCCTTCCTCGAAATCCGCGAAGGCTGGATCGATTCGGCGCCCGCGCCGGACAAGAGCACCGCGTGGAGCGAGCCCGCGTCGCTGAAGCCCGAAACTGTCACCAAAGCCGAACTCGAAGCCCGTACCCGCCGCCGCCGTTTGCTGTGGGCCGTGCCGATCCCCGGAACGTCCACGACGATGAACAAGAAGGGCGGCGATTCGGGCACGTCCAAGTCAAAGGCCGTGAAGCAGTAGATCGATTTGAAGAACCCCTATATTTCCGACCTGCAGCCCGACCAGACGGCGACGGGTGTATTTCTAGTGGCGGCTAAGGACATTCGCCAGAAGAAGTCCGGCGACCCGTTTCTTTCGCTAATTTTGGCCGACAAGACCGGCGAAATCGACGCCAAAATGTGGGATAACGTCGTCGAGGTGATGGACACCTTTGAGCGCGACTCCTTTATCCGCGTGCGCGGCCTGCCGCAGATCTTCCAGAACAAGCTGCAACTGACGCTGCACAAGGTTCATCCGCTGCCCGATAGCGAAGTAGAGTTGGGCGACTTCTTCCCGGCGTCGAAACGCGATGCGGGTGAAATGTTTGCGGAGCTAAACGCCCACGTAAACGCCATGGGGAATCCGCATCTGCGCGCGCTGCTGCGGGCCTTCCTTGACGACCCGGAGATCGCCCGCCGCTACCGCATCGCCCCGGCCGCCAAGAGCATTCATCATGCCTGGCTGAGCGGTTTGATCGAGCATGTGCTGTCCTTATGCGCCCTGGCCAAAGTAACCGCTAAGCATTACGCGGACATCGACGAGGATCTGTTGCTCACCGGTGCAATCCTGCATGATATCGGCAAGATCTATGAACTCAGCTACGACCGGTCCTTTGCCTACACCACCGAAGGGCAGTTACTCGGCCATATCGTGATGGCCATGCGCATGGTGGACGAGAAGGTGCGCCTGGTGCCCGGCTTTCCGCCGAAGCTGCTGCTGCTGGTGCAACACCTGATCGCGTCGCACCACGGGACGCTCGAGTTCGGTTCGCCCAAGGTGCCGTCGTTTCCGGAAGCGCTATTGCTGCACCACCTCGACAACCTCGACTCGAAGATGGAGACCATGCGCGGGCTGATCGAGAAGGATGTCCGCATCGCTGGACACTGGACCGGGTTCAGTTCGGCGCTTGATCGCTCGGCTCTGAAGAAGGACCGGTTCTTAAGCGACGAGCCGGCCCCAGCTAAGGCCCCGTCTCTGGCCCCGTCTCTGGCCCCCGCGACTGCCCCCGTAAGCCCGTCCAAGCCGGCCAACGGGTCGCCTTTCGCCGAGAAGCTCAATCTGGCTTTGCACACGAAGCCCTAGCCCATCGGGTAAGCGATGGGTCACCCAGGCCCTCGACGTAACGCTGAATTTCCTTTGGCAAATGTGACCCATCGCTCACGCGACGGGCTAGGCGACAGCCAAATACTGGTTGACGGTCTGGATCAGTTCCTGCGACTGCACGGGCTTCGACAAGAAGGCCTGCATGCCGTGCTGGCGGCAAAGCTCGTAAAACTCGCTGGAGGAATTCGCAGTGAGCGCCAGGATCGGTATCGCTTCGTAGCCGGGCAGACGGCGTAGCCGATGGGTGGCTTCAAAACCGTCCATTCCGGGCATCTGCAAGTCCATCAGCACCAAGTCGTAGCGGTAGGACGACGCCGCCTTCAAGGCGGCCATACCGCTCTCGGCGCAGTCGGCTTCGAAGTCGTTGCGTTCGAGCATGTGGACGACAATCATCTGCGAGACCTTGTTGTCTTCGACGAGCAGGATGCGTGGCTTGCCCTGACGCAGGTTGCGCGTTGCGGGCGTGCCCAGCGCCTCATCGGCCGCAATCAGCGGCAGCCGCACGGTGAAGGTGCTGCCCTTGCCCACCGCGCTTTCCACCTCGATTTCGCCTCCCAATAGCCGGGTGAGTTCGCGCACCAGGGACAGGCCCAGACCGAGCCCCTGATACTGGCGTGCCAACCCGCCTTCGAGTTGCTCAAAGCTCTCGAAAACTCGCTCCACCATTTCGGGCGCAATGCCGATGCCGGTATCGGCCACGATCACTTCAAAATGCTTGCGGGGGTCGTCCAGATCCCGGCCCCGCCGCGCGGTAAAGGTGACACGGCCCGTGTTGGTGAACTTGGTGGCGTTCGAGAGAAGCTGCGAAACCAGCCGGCGAAAGCGGACCTCGTCGCCTGAAATCAGCTCGGGCAAGGTGCGGTCGATCCGCAGTTCAAACTCCAGGCCCTTCGCGCGCGCTTTGCCTTCGAACTCCGCGGCCATCATGTCCAAAGCGCGAATTACCTGGAAGGGCGATTGCTCGGCGCGGGTGTTGCCGGCGCTTAAGGCGGCGAACTCAAGCGTGGCACTCAAAATGTCGTACAGGGTATCGGCGCAGGAACGAGTGATCTCCAGATACTCCTTCTGATCAGCCGTCAGCGGCGTCTCGGCCATCAGTTCCGTCATGCCGAGAATGCCCGTCAGAGGGGTGCGAATCTCATGGTTCAGACTGGTGAGGAATTGCCCCTTCAGGTACTGTACCTCTTCCGCCGGGCTCGCCTTACGGGATGAAGCTGACGCATAGGCGTGCCGCACCGTCCACGGAGGCGCGATGGGCTCGGTTGTCCGGTCGGTGGGCCGGTCGGTTGTCCGGTCTGGAACCGGGCTACCCTCGCTCACTTCCCAAGCGCGGGCATCGTCACTGTATGCGGACTGTATACCTTCCATCGCTCCTGACCCAAGGTGCTCTCTCAGTAAGGTAGATCGGCCAGGATGGGCAAAAAGTTTAGCGAAAAGCCTTAGTCATCGCTGTTGAACAAGCCGGTGATGGCGCCCAAGCCGCTGCGTTCGTCGCCGCCGCCGGTCGCCGAGGGGGCGAGTTCCCGCCGCAGCTTCTCGAGCGTCATGCTCTGGACGATGGCGCGACCGGGACCGGTAAGTGTCGCCAAAAACAGGCCTTCGCCGCCGAAGATCGCGGTCTTGATGCCGCCCACGAACTGAATGTCGTAGGAAACGCTCTCGTCGAAGGCCACAATGCAGCCGGTGTCCACCTGCAGCATTTCGCCGGGCTTCAGGTCGAACTCGATGAAGTCGCCGCCCCCGTGGATGAAGACCGTCCCGGGCCCGGTGAGCTTCTCAAGGATGAATCCCTCGCCGCCGAAGAAACCCACGCCCAGCTTCTTGGTGAAAGCGATGTTCAGGGAGACGCCGGTTTGCGCGGCCAGAAAGCTATCGCGCTGCACCAGGATCGACTGGCCCGCACGCAGATCGAAGGGCTGGATGCGGCCCGGATAGCTACCGGCAAAGCCCACCTCACCCGCCGCGTTGGCCCGGAAGTAGGTAAGGAAAAGGCTCTCGCCCATCACCTTGCGTTTCAGGGCGCCGAGCAGCTTCTGGCCGATCGAGTTGCCGCTCATGCGGGTTTCCCAACTCACCGAAGGCGTCTTGTAGAGCATCTTGCCGGCTTCGGCGTAGAGTTCCTGCCCCGGGGTCAGGCGCACGCGGACCACCTGCAGGTTGTCGCCCTGGATGGTGTAGTCAAGCGGAGACGACGACATCGGCATCGGGGGGGGCACCTGTGGAGCCATCGGCGGCGCCGGTCCCGCCCCGGCTTGGGCCGCTCCGCACTTTGGACAAAAGCGCGCACCTTCCGCCAACTGAGTACCGCAAGAGGTACAGAATCCCATGTTGTTACATTCTCCTCGACTATCCGTATTCTACAATCGAGCTAGAGGCTGCCAAGCCACCGCCCGCGTCCCCGCCGTAGTTCCTACACCAACATGAAACGCAATCTCACTCTTTTTGTTCTAACTTTCTGCGCCGCGTGGGCCGCAGAAGCGCCACGCGGCTGTGGCACGATCCCCGGCCGCGAGGCGGCAGCCAGGCTGACGCACGCCCAGAATCAACGTTTATTGCGCGCCGCCAAGACCCGCGCGGCCCAGCGCAGCTATGCCGCGAAGACCGTGGGCGACCTGGTGGTGATGGAGTCGGGCGGCGGGATCGTGGGCCAGCGCAATCCCTTCAACCTCGATCGGCAAGTGGTCCGCTTCTTGCCTCAAGCGGGCGGCGGCAATCGCTTTGCAGTGGAGCCCGGCAGTGTCGAGGACTTGACGGCCCAGGCTACCGTACTTACGGGCTTGGGCGATGACGACTTTCGCGAGTTCGCGCTGCCCTTCACCTTCCCCTTCCAAGGCCGCGCCCGCAATCGCGTGTTCCTCAACTCCGACGGCAACCTCACCTTCGACCGTGGGGATGGCGGAACTAATGAGCGGTCGCTCGGCCGCTTCACCGCCGGTGGACCCCGCATCGCCGCTCTCTTCATGGACCTCGACCCCGCCGCCGCCGGCCAAGTGTCCGCCTTCCTGAGCCCTGAGCGCGCCGTCTTCACCTGGAACCGCGTGCCAGAGTATCGCTTGAGCGGAGTCGGCCTGCCGAACACGTTTCAGGTGCGCCTCTATCCTGACGGCCGCGTGGAAATCGCCTATGGCGGCGTGAACGCGCTCGAAGCGGTGGTGGGCATCTCACGCGGCAACGTCGCCCAGCCTGCGCAAGTGGTTTCCTTCACCGCCGGCAGCATTGAAACCTTCGCCGGCTCGCTAGCTGAGCTCTTCACGCTCGGCAACGACCTGGATCTGGTGACGCTCGCCCAGCGTTTCTACGCCCAATACGACGACGCCTACGACTTCCTGGTGGTCTACAACACGATGGGCCTGTCGGCCGGCGCCGGCGTAGTCGCCTTTGAGATCACCGTGCGCAACGAGCGCACCGGCTACGGCGACACCCCCGCCAACACCGGTGCCGAGTACGGCTCGAAGCAGCGGATGCAGGCCGTGCTCAACCTGGGCCCCACGTCGCAATACCCGCTCGATCCGCTGGGCCTGGTGCCCGCGCGTGGCATGGCCGGCGACACGCCGCTATCGATCCTCGGCCATGAAGCCGGCCATCTATTCTTGGCTTATGTGAGCGTCCGGGATCCCGCCAATGCCGATGCGCGGCCCATGCTGGGCGCGCAATTGGCGCACTGGAACTTCGCCCTCAACTCCGAGGCGTCTTTGCTGGAAGGCAACCGCATTCGCGACAACGGGCCGGGCGCTTCGCCGCGCTTTGAAACCACGGCGACGGTGGAAGGCTACGCGCCGCTCGACCAATATCTGATGGGCCTCCGCGCGCCCGAGGACGTGCCGGCCACGTTCCTGGTGACTAACTCCTCACTCGGCACCTTCAACCGTGGTCCGCAGCGTGGCGTCCGCTTCGATGGCCAACGGCGTGACGTTACCATCGGCGACGTCGTTGACGCCGAAGGACGCCGCACGCCGGACCATACGGTGGCCCAACGCCACTTTCGCTTCGCCTTCATCGTGCTGACCGCCGATGGCATGGAGCCGACGCCTGAGCAACTCGCCCAGGTGGAGAGCTATCGCCGCGAGTTTCCCGCCTACTTTGCCCGCGTTACCGACAACCGGGCCACGGGCGAGACCCGCCTGCTGCGGGCTCTCCGGCTGCGGGCCGAACCGGCCTTGGGCGTGCTGGAAGGCCAAACGGTCCAGGCGCGCGTCGAGCTCGATCGTCCCACGCTCACGGCGATCACCCTGAAGCCCCGCAGTGCGAGCGGCGCCATCGCGGTGCCGGCCACCGTCACCATCCCGGCCGGTGAAAGCGCGGTGAATATTCCGGTGCGCGGCGTGCGCAATGCCGTCGATGACCTGACGGTGGAGGCGGAGGCCGAGGGCTTCGAAGTTGGCCGCGCCAAAGTGCAGGTGGGGCGCACGACGGCCGACCTTGGCGTGCGAATTCTTGAGAATGAGCGGGTGATTCCCCGCCCCGGCGATTCACTTACCGTCGTCGTGGCACGTGTGGCGGACCGCAACTATGTCGCCTACCCCGGCCTCGAAGTCACCGCGCGCGCCATCGATGGCGGCGCCGTCACTCCGGCCACCTTGGTCTCCGATGCCGCGGGCGAGGTTCGCTTTGCCTGGACGCCAGGGCGGGCGCTCGAGCTGAAAGTCACTGGCGGTGGCAGCGCGACGGCGCAAGCTACCTACGCGCCAGTGGTCTTCGACGGCGGCGTCATCAACGCAGCCTTTCGTGACGCCACTAACCAAGGCCTGAGCCCGGGCGGCATCGCCAGCATCTACGGGCGGGACCTGTCGACCAATCTGCCCGCCATCTCCATCCGCGGCGCTACGATCCTGGGCGGCACACAAGTGAGCGTCGGCGGTGTCGCCGCGCGTTTGCTTTACACGAGCCCCAACCAAATCAACCTGGTGATGCCGTCACTCGCGCCAGGCGTCTATCCGGTGGTAGTTACCACACCGGCCGGTGCTTCTATGGCCAAGTCTATCGCGCTCGATGCGGCGTGGCCGGGCATCTTTGCCGCGCGGGTGGTGAACGGCCGCGTGGAGATCGACGCGACGGGTTTGGGGCCAGTGGGCACGCCGCTGCGCGTGCTGGTGGGCGACACGGAACTGACAGTGCTCTCGGTAAGCACGGGCGATGTCCGGCGCGTGGTCGCGCAGTTCCCGGGGGCGTTGACGGCGGCTACGGTCCGCATCGAGGTGGGTGGCCGCCTCAGCAATGCGGTGCCGTTGGTGCTTCCCTAGTACACTGGAGAGGAGCCGTGGGCGCGTAGCTCAGTTGGATAGAGCATCAGCCTTCTAAGCTGAGGGTCGCAGGTTCGATCCCTGCCGCGCCTACCATTTCACTAACTCGCCAGGAACCGTCTCATGCGGGCCGCCGCTTCGTTGAGTGCCTCCACTGAATTGGCTATCGAAAAACGCAGGTAGCCCTCGCCATAGGCTCCGAATGAGGTGCCGGCTAAGCAGGCCACGCCGCCCTTCTCCAGCAGCGCGTCGGCCAGTGCTTTGCTCTTCCAGCCCGTTCCCGCAATGTTCGGGAAGGCGTAGAAAGCGCCTTCGGGCACCTGGCAGCGCACGCCAGGGATGGCGTTTAGTTCGCGCACGAACAGGTCGCGCCGCGTTTGAAACTCGCGGACCATCTTCACCGCATCGTCCTGCGGGCCGGTGATGGCGGCCAAGCCGGCGCGCTGTGTAAAGCTCGCCGTGCAGGAGTTCGAATTCACCATCAGCATGTTCACCGCGTCGGCCATCCATTTGGGCATCACGCCGTAGCCTAAGCGCCAACCGGTCATGGCGTAGATCTTCGAGAATCCATCGAGAATGATGGTGCGCTCAACCATGCCAGGGACACTCGCGATCGAGAGCGGCGGTTCGCCATAGTAGATGCGCGAGTAAATTTCGTCCGACAGCACGACGATGTCGCGCTCGCGGATCAGTTCGGCGATGGCGCGGATGTCATCGGCAGGAATCACACCGCCGGTGGGGTTTTGCGGCGAATTCAGGATCAGCATCTTAGTCTTGGGCCCGATCAGGTCTTTCAGGACATTGAGGTCGAAGCTGAAGCTGCGCTCTTCAATCAGCGGTACCGGCACGGGCGTGCCGCCGGCGAACTTGATCATGCTTTCGTAGATCGGGAAGCCAGGGTTCGGGTAAAGCACTTCGTCACCCGGCTCGACGAAGGCGAGGATGGGGAAGAAGATGATGGGCTTGCCGCCGGGGACCACGCAGACGTTGTCGGCGTTGACTTCGATGCCGCGGGTTGCGGCCACGTGGGCGGCCAGAGCGACGCGAAGTTCGGGGTCACCGGGTGTAGGGCCGTAATGGGTAAACCCGGCGTCGAGCGCGGCTTTGCCGGCGGCGACAATGTGGGCGGGCGTTTCGAAGTCCGGCTCACCGATCTCGAGATGGATGATGTGTTTGCCTTGGGCTTCGAGTGCGCGGGCCTTCTGTAGCACCTCAAAAGCGCCTTCGCCACTCAAGCGGGACATGCGTTCGGCGAGCTTCATGCCAACCTCCGGAAGAACATGACGCCCTCGCGTTCGGCCGAAATTTCCACGGCATCGCCGATCTTCACACGCTCGCCCTCGGCACGGCCGGTAATGCGGCGGCCGTCGGCTAGGTCGACCATGACAAGTTGATAAGGCGCTAGATGCACTAGCGCGGCCGGTGCCATATGCACCACCGTTTCGGTATAAACAATGCCCTGCATGCCAGCTACGAGTGTAGCGGAATGCCCAGCTACAAAACCAAATACAGCTAGTGGGCCGATTCTAAGTTGCGTTTACTGCGCCGGCGCATTCGTCACCGGGAGGTACAAAGTCTCCTGCCGCAGCGGAATGCCATCCACTTCCACTTCCACCTTCACATCGCCGCGGCGGAGAGACCGGGGAATCACGACGTTGAACTGGTACAAGCCCAAGCTCCCCGCAACCAAACCGGCAAAGGTGACCTCGGCGTTGACGTCGTCGATCTTGAAGGTGACGGGCGCGATCAGGCGGGGCGCACCGGTAACCACCTGGCCGGCGATCGGTACCGTGGAATCGACGCGGCCGAAGCCAACGCCAAAGAACAGGAGGGTCTCGCCCGGAATGGCCTCGACAAGGGGGAAGCCGACGGCGGTGGCGATCAACTGACCGGTGGAGGGACGAACCGGCACCACAAACTGGGCCGGGCCCTGCCGAGCCGCGGGAGGAGCGAAGAGGCCCGGTGCCAGCCGTTGCAAATCGAGCATCATGGCCGGCCCGGACTGTCCGCGGGTAGTGACAACTATGGGCTGGGGCCCGCCCGTCGGGACGGTCGCCGGCACTTGGACATTCAATTGACCGGGGCTTACAAAGCGTACAAACGCGGGCTGGCCGCCGATGGTGACACTCACTTCGTCGAGCGAAGTCGGCGCGGCGCCGTCGATGAAGTCGCCACCGGCCCACTCGCGCGTGGTGGTCGCCAGATTGGCGCCGTAGATCTCAATCCAGGAGCCGGGGGCCGCCGTCGGGAAGCCGCCAAAACCAGTAACCGTCACTGCCCCGCCCTCATTAACGGTGGGCACCAGGGATGAAGCTTCCAGCACCGCTACCGAAGTAACCACCACGTAGTTTGCCGTGGTGGGCGTGCCAGAGCGGTAGTTCTGTAGGGGCAAAGTATCGAAGGGAGCACCGAAGTTGTAGATCGGCACAGCGGCGATGCGGTCCATCACGCCGAGGCCGGCGGAATTGACGATCCGGCCAAAGACGGTATAGCCGCCTCCATTCGTGGGGCCGAGCGTGCGCGTGTTGTCGACGGTATTGAAGTACCATTCGTTCGCGGCGCTGTTGATACTGGTGCTGCGGGCCATGGCGATCGTGCCGCGGACGTTTGCTTCTCGATACTCGAGGCGCACACTTGAGCCCACGTTGATCTGACTGCGGGAGGTATTGAAGCCGCCGCCCTGAATCACAAAGTTGCTAACGGAGCGGTGAAAGATCGTATTGTTAAAGTCACCCCGCCGGACATAGCCCAGGAAATTCGCGACCGATAAGGGCGCTGCGGCGGGCATCATCTGCACGTCGATATCCCCCAAATTGGTCTTAAAGCGCACGATGGTATCCTGCGCGACAGCGACTAAGCACATACCCGCCAGACTAACGATAAGACGCTTCAGCATAATACCCTCACTTTACCCCAAAAGGCGTTACTTTTGGCGAATGGAGAGGCCAAATTCGCGGGCTTTTACAAATCTTGCGTCGAGTTCGCCTCGCTCGAGTTCGGAGCGGACGGCCTCCAGTTCGGCAGCAAACTGGCCCAGCGCCGCGGCAATCGCCGGCCGGTTGGTAGCCAGGATGTCCCGCCAGAGCTCGTGCGAACTCAACGCCAAACGGGTCATGCTCTCTAAACCCGGCCCGGCGGTGGAAGTCGTCACCTGACCGGTGAGGAGGCTGGCCAAGGTGGTGGACAGCAGTTGCGGCAGGTGCGAACTCAAGGCGACCTGGGTGTCGTGCTCCTCGGGCGTCAGATGCACGAGGCGCACGCCGATCCGCTCAAGCCAGCCAGTGAAGTCGGGCCCAGCGTCGCTGGTCAGGATCCAAGGCCGGTTGCGGAAGAGTCCGGGTTCCGCGGCTTCGATGCCTTGCTGCTCCTTGCCGGCCATCGGATGACCGCCGACAAAGCGCGACAATGAAACAGCGCGTTCGACAATCAGCCGCTTCGTGCTACCCGCATCGGTCACCAAGGCACCCGGCTTCAGCAAGGGCCCCAAGGCGTCAATCGTCTCCAGCATCACGCCGATCGGCTGGGCGAGGAAGACCAGATCGGCTTTCGGCACGATCTCTTCAAGCGTCCCGCCCTCGTCGATGGCCCCGAGCGCGATGGCTTTGGCTAAGGTCGCCGGACGGCTGACGCCCAGCAGACGGCCCGTGAAGCCGGCCTCCCGCAACGCCAGCGCGAAGGAGCCCCCGATGAGCCCGACGCCAACAATGGCAATGCGTTCGAAAGGCATAGCAGGTTGGCTACTCCATCCCCTCCCTAACGGTTGGGGTTCGTACTGACTGACGAACCCCGACCGTCAGGAAGGGGATGCAAAGCGTGGCTACAGCGTCCGCCCGACGGCCGTCGCCACCAGCTTCATCTTCGCCATCATGTCTGCGAATTGCTCGGGATTCAGGGTCTGCGCGCCGTCGCTCGCCGCGCGATCCGGATCATGATGCACCTCCACCAGCAAGCCATCGGCACCCGCGGCTACCGACGCCAAAGCCATCGGCAGCACCAAACTGCGCTTGCCCACGCCATGCGAAGGGTCAGCCACCACGGGCAGGTGCGACAGGCTCTTCAGCACCGGGATCGCCGAAATGTCCATCGTGTTGCGCGTACAGGTCTCAAACGTGCGGATGCCGCGCTCGCAGAGAATCACGTCGTGATTGCCGCCGGCCATCACGTATTCGGCCGACAGCAGCACTTCCTCAATGGTCGCCGCGATGCCGCGCTTCAAGAGCACCGGCTTCGCAATGCGGCCCAGATCTTTGAGCAAATTGAAGTTCTGCATATTGCGCGCGCCAATCTGCAGGATGTCGACGTACTGGATCATCAGCGGAATCTGGGACGAATCCATCACTTCGCTGATTACCATCAGCCCGTACTTGTCAGCCGCGGCGCGCATGATCTGCAAGCCCTCTTCGCCCATGCCTTGGAAGCTATAGGGCGAACTGCGGGGCTTAAACGCACCGCCACGCAGGACCTTGCCGCCGGCGTCGGCCACGATACCGGCCGCCCGCTCAATCTGATCCTTATTTTCGACGCTGCAGGGGCCACCCATCGCGATCACTTCGTTGCCGCCGATCGGCACCTTGCCCACGGTGATCACGGTGCCCTCGGGCCGGAATGCGCGCGCCGCCAGCTTGTAGGGCGACACGATCAGGTGGCATTCCTTCACGCCGTTCATGGCTTCGAAGTCCGCCGGATCGAGGTTGTCGGCGGGGCCCACACCGGCCAACACCGTGTGGATAACGCCATCCACGCGGTTCACCTTAAACTTCAGGTCTTCCAGCTTCTTAACGACCTCATCCACCTGGGCAAGCGTTGCCCCTTGGTTCATCACCACTAACATTTAGCTCTCATTTCCTTTCGCCACCTGCGCGGCCCGCACCTCTTGAATGCGGCGCATCTCCAGCATAATGGCACGATAGATCTCGGCCACCGAAAAATCCGTCAACGGCCCCTGATTGCGGGAGACCATGTTTTCGACGACCGACGCCTCGCGCGCCATCTCCACCACCGGCAATCCGGCGGCGCGCTTAATGTCGCCAATCTGCTCAGCAATCGTCGCGCGGTGGTTCAGCAGGGCCAGAATCTGGCCGTCCACCTCGTCAATCTTGCCCCGGAACTTGCCCAGCTCTTGGCGGGCTTCCGTCTCTGTCATCGCATGCCATCCTTCAATTGCCGCGTAAACGCCTCCAGCCGTTCGGGAAGCGCGCCATCGTCTCCCGCTTGTTCAATCGTGCGCACCAAAGCGCTGCCTACCACCACCGCATCGGCCAATTGCGCCGCTTCGCCCGCCTGCGCGGGAGTGGAGATGCCGAAGCCCAGCGCGAGGGGTAAGCTGGTTAGCTCCCGCATGCGCTGCACCAAGGGCGCCGCTGAGCCGGAGAGCGTATCCCGCTCGCCCGTCACACCGGCACGCGACACCAAGTATACGAAGCCGGTGGAGTACTTCGCCACTAGCTCCAGCCGGCGGTCCGAAGAGGTCGGTGCGGCCAGGAAGATGGTGTCGAGGTCATTCGACCGCAGCGTGTCCAAATGCCGGTCCGCCTCTTCCACGCTCAAGTCCGTCAGCAACACGCCATCTATCCCAGACGCCTTCGCATCGCGGGCCAAGGCCGGCAGGCCGTACTTCAGCACCGGATTGAGATAAGTGAAAAGCACCAGCGGCACATCGGAACTTGACCGAATTTCGGAGGCCATCTGCAACACTTTCCGCACCGTAGTACCCGCAGCCAAGGCTCGTTCCGTGCCGCGCTGAATTGTCGGGCCATCGGCAATGGGATCGGAGAACGGCACGCCAAGCTCGATGATATCGGCGCCGCCACGCTCAAGCGCGAGCACCAGTTCCACCGTGCGGTCCGGATGAGGATCGCCGGCCGTGATGTAAGCCACCAGCCCTTTGCGCTTCTGCGCCCGCAGGTCGTTAAGCCGGGCGGTAATTGAGGT
>JBBQQS010000046.1:0-17085 GCA_038215525.1 Bryobacterales bacterium | reverse complement strand
CGTCGGAACAAGCCGGCACTCTTATGCCAAGCCACCAGGACGTAACGCCCGGGGGGTACCTCAGCCAGGGCAAAGTCGCCGTTTTCCGCCGGTTGGGTAAACCAGCCATTGGGAGTTACCAGCACCGCGCCGCTCATGTTGGGATGCAGATGGCAAAACAGCTGGACGATGCCAGGCTGGTGAAACGTCACGGAGCGGGATTCGCCCTCTTTGTAGTTACCCAGATCCAGGGGCTTCACCTTTGACAGCGAGAAAACGTTGTGAAAAATGGGGTCGCCATTGGGAAATGACACCGTAGAGCCGACCGGAACTGCCAACACTTCGGGCTCGAATCGCCGTTGATGTTGGTTCATCCGCGCTTGCCGGGGGCGAGCGGCCAATCCAGTGGCCAGTCCAGGCGTATCCAGATAGACCACGACGCGGCGCAACTCGGCACCGACATCCGCCGGCGGGGGGGGCTCCACCGCAATGGCCGCGGCGCGCTCATACACCTGAGGCACACTGATGCGCCGCTTGGTTAAGGTGGAGGTGACGCGAATCCGACCGGTTACCTCGCCCACCTGAGCGCAAAGCGTCCAGGCGCAGCACAGCACGATCATGGTCAAGCCCAGCATACTGATTAGTTATCGGCAGGATTTGTGCGGGGCACTAGAGTGTGTGAGTCGCGAATCGGAACGTGGCCAAGCCGGTGTAAGTGGTTCCATTGAGCCGGAACGCGACGGAACCGGCTTGGCCTACGATGTCGCCCGCTGAGTTGATGTCGTGGGCTATGCTTTGGGCGCCTCCGCGGACCTCCGCGGGCTACCTGGAAAGCGGAAAGCCGCCGGGCATTACCTCCGGGGGGCCACGATTCCTTCAAAATGTTCCTGACATGAAAATGACCCCGGCTTGACGCGTCTTGCGCCGTAATAAATATGGAACTGATATCGCAAAGCTTTTCGGAGGGCCGCTCGAGCCGCCTGCTCAGGGCGTGCCTCCTTTTCTTACTTGCCTTTACAGCGCGGGCGCAAACGGAGCACGCCGTCGTGGCCACCTTTAACCACACCCTGGGGAACCGCTCGCCGTTATAGGATGCCGCCGGAATCGATAAAGAAGTTACCGTAGGCCACGTGGTCATCGCCATTGCGGAAGACCATCATCGCCTTAGGATCCAGATTCTGAGCAGTCACCCTGCCGTAACTCGTTAGGGGTAAACTAAGTGCCATGTGGAAATTGACTTTACCCCTCCTCCTGATGCTATCCGTCGGGCTGGCGCAGGCGCCGATTGGCGTGATCGCGGGCACGGTGACGGACGACTCTGGCGCGGTAGTGGCGTCTGTCGCGGTGACGGTGGTCAATCCGGAGAGCGGCCTCAAACGCGAGACTTCCTCGAATGCGGAAGGCCAGTACAGCGTGCCGGCGTTGCCCGCTGGCCGCTACGAAGTGCGGGCGCAGAACGCTGGTTTCCGGCAGACGTTGCGGCCCGCAACGGTGGTGGTGGGCAGCACGACCACCGTCGACCTGATGCTGCAGGTAGGCGCGGTGACCGAAGTGGTGAACGTCGACGCCGCGACTTCGCAGATTGCCTATGACAGCCACAAGATCGACGGCGTCATCGGCCGGACGCAGATTGAGTCGCTACCGCTCAATGGCCGTAGCTTTTTGCAGCTCGCCTTTTTGGAGCCGGGAGTGGGCGTAGGGACGCAGAGCCTGGCGCAGTATAACGCGCAGTTCAGCGTATCGGTGCTCGGCGCTAGTTCCGGTAAGACCGCCCTGACCGTGGATGGTGGCAATGTACGCAACCCGCTGGAGGGCGGTTCGGCGCAGAACTTCTCGCAGGAGGTGGTGGAGGAGTTTCAGATTTCGAGCGCTAACTTCGATCTCTCCACGGGCATTGCGGCCAGCGGCGCGATTAACATTGTTTCCCGCTCCGGAGGCAACGACTTTCATGGCGGCGCCTACTTCTTCTTCCGTGACAATCACCTCTCTGCTTATCCCGCTTTACGACGGAATCCGTTTGCTCCGGATCCGTTCTTTGCCCGGCGGCAGAGTGGCTTTCTGGCGTCCGGCCCGATCAAGAAAGATAAACTGTTCTTCTTTTTTAACCTCGAAAACAATAACCAGGATTCCGTAGTTACCGTGCAACCGGATTCGCCTTACTTTGCGGGCTTGGCGCAGAATGCGGTGACACCTTACGACGCCCGGCAGATCAGTGTCAAGTTTGACTATCGGATCAATACGAACCACAACTTATTCGCGCGCTACTCTCATGACGGTAACCATGGTTTCGGTCCGCGGAGCGGCGCGCCGCTGCCATCGAACTGGCTGGTGAACCGAAATTGGGCCGACCAGAGCATCATGGGGGTAACGAGTACTTTCCGGTCCACCTTGGTGAACGACTTCCGCTTCGCCTATCAATACTGGAACAACCGCAACTTACATCCCACCGAGAAAGAATGTCCCGGTTGCCTGGGCATCGGGCTGCCGGAAATGTCAGTGGTCGGAACGAATGTCCGGTTTGGCAATACTTCGAATGCACCGCAGGGGCGGGATATCCGGCGCTATAACTTAGTGAATAACATGACCTGGCAGCGCGGTTCGCACCGGATGCGCTTTGGGGGCAGTTACGAGAATTCTCCTTTCACTGGCTTTTGGGCGTTTGGCGATCCGGCGGCCGGCCAGGTGTGGGGCCCCGATATCATGGTCGCCAACCGGATTCCCCTAGCTGCTTTTGGCTTGCCGAATCAGTTTGCCACGAATGCGGACGTGCTGAAGTTACCCTTGGCGGTTTTCGCGATGGGCATCGGCGACCCCTCGCAGCCGCCGCCCTATAATCGCGATAAGGCGGGCAATAACCGGAGGTATCACTTTTATTGGCAAGATACTTACCGCATCAATAAGAAACTCACCCTGAATTATGGCTTGTCCTGGCAATACGAGTCGACCTTGGTGAACGGCGATCTGAGCAAGCCCGCCCTGCTCTCCCCGATTATGGAAAGCCTGGATCCGACGAAGCCGACTTACACGAATTGGAGCCCGTCATTGGGCTTTGCTTGGAATCCTTTCAAGGATAGCAAGACGGTGATTCGCGGTGGCGGCGGCTTTTATTACGACACCACCGAGCTTTCGCAACGCCTGGGCGAGCGGGCGGCGATTGGGCCCGTCGGTAATGGGCGGCAGCAGATTGGAGGACAGAGTATTCCGAATCCGACGGCGGGCATCATGAATCCGATCCCTGGGCTACTACCGAACGTCAACGTGGGCACGCCTTTAGATTTCCGGACTTTGCCCACCGGTTTTCGCTTGGCGGACTTACTCGCGATTCTGCCCAGCGCCCGGGCGACCGCGGAGGCGGCGGTCGCGAACCCGAATCCAAACGATCTATCCGTCCGTAACATCAACTTATCGAAGCAGGGCACGGACATTTATCCTTATCGATACGGCCCAGGGTACGCGCGGCATTTGACCTTGGGTATGCAGCGCGAGATTCGGAAGGACCTCGTCGTTACCGCCGATTTCGTTTATCGGCATGGTTTCCGCGAGGACTTAGGGGCGCTGGACTACAATCGTTTCTTCCGGCAGGCGGGTCCGGTGATCCCGCGCTGCGTGGGGACGCAGGCCGCCGATCCACGGGCGAATTGTTCCACCGGTCCGATTGGGATTCGGACGTCGGCTGGCCGGTCAGTCTATCGGGCACTTCTGGTGAAAGTCGACAAACGATTTTCGAAGCGTTTTCAGTTTCTGGCCTCCTACGCCCTTGCCGCCGCGCAGGGTATGAATGGGGTGACGAACCTCGATAACTGGTTTGAAAACTGGGGGCCAACGGGCGGCCGGCATGGCCTTAACGTTTCAGGCATTGTTGACTTACCTTATCGGGTGCAGCTTTCGTTCATCTCGTCGATGGGGACCCGGGGTCCTTACCGTCCGCAGCTCGGTAGCGTAGACCTGGACGGGGACGGCCAGGATACGGCTTTCCTGCCGGGCTGGAACGTGCCGGACCGCAAGCCAACGAAGCAACGGCTGGAATCGGCCGTGGCCGCCTGGAATAGTAACTACCCGGATTTGCCCAATGGCCAAAGGCCTCGGACGTCACGCGGCCAAACGATTCCGCGCCTGGTGCTTCCGGGCGATTATTCTTTCGGCGATAACTTCTCCTCGCAGGATATTCGGGTGACGAAGTCCTTCGTTTACCGGGAGCGCTATAAGTTGAACGTCTTTGTCGAAGGCTTTAACGTTTTCAATATCGCGAACTTAGGCGGCATCAGCAATAGTTTGAACAATCCGGCTTCGTTCGGTATTCCTACCAGCCGGGCGGGCCAAGTGTTTGGCTCGGGGGGTCCGCGGGCTTTTCAATTGGGCAGCCGGTTTTCGTTTTAAGCCGCTGGCTTAGATCCGGTTGATCAATGTCCCCACATAGGCGGCGCCGAAGCCATTGTCGATATTCACCACCGTCACATTGCTGGCGCAGCTATTGAGCATCCCTAAGAGCGAGGCGAGGCCATGGAAGTGCGCGCCGTAGCCCACGCTGGTGGGCACGCCGATAACCGGGACGGACACTAGCCCGCCCAACACGCTGGGCAGAGCCGCTTCCATCCCCGCCACGGCTAAGCAGACCCGCGCTTCGCGAATCTGGTCCAGATGGCCAAAGAGGCGATGGATGCCTGCGACGCCGACATCGGAGATGGCCAGAATCTCGTTCCCCATCACCTCAGCCACCAGGCGCGCTTCTTCGGCCACCGGGATGTCGGCCGTGCCGGCGCAGATGATGGCCATTTTGCCTTTGCTCAGAATCTTGCGTTCCGCCCAGACGCGCAGGATGCGCGAGACCGGGTAGTATTCAGCGTCACTCACTTCGGCCATTACCAACTCGGCTGCCTCGCGGCTGACGCGGGTGGCCAGCACGTTCGGCGAATGCTCGCGCAACTTCTTGAAGATGCCCAGCAGGTGCTCCGGGGCCTTGCCCTCGCCGTAGATTACTTCCGGCATCCCGTGCCGGATGGCCCGGTGATGATCCACCACCGCATAGCCCAGATTTTCGAAGGGCATACCTTTCAACCGATGCAGGGCCGCATCGATATCCACTTCGCCGCCGCGCACACCTTCGAGCAACTCGCGCACTTTATCAGGAGTCATTGTCGTTCCTTCAACGTTATTTAGAGTGTGACCCGCATGCCGGTCGCCAGGCCGTATTTGGCTGCCATGCCACCGGCCAGTTCCAGCACTACTTGCGCCGTTTTAGATCCGCCAAATACCGGGCATTGGCTGGCCATGGCCTGCGGGCACGGCGGGGTATTTGCCGAGAGCTCCACAATATTGCCTTGGTCGTCCATCCAGATAATATCCAGCGGGATCTTGATTTGATACATCCAATAGGCGTATTTACCTGGCGGCTTGTGTAGAAACATCATGCCGCGGTCAGGATCGAGGCCTTCCCGGAACATCATGCCGCGCATGATGTCTTCGGGACGAATCTTTACCTCTACCCGGATCTTCTGCCCGCCCGGCAGGGTGATCACCCGCGTGCCGATATCTTCGGGACGCGTGGTGGGTTCGCTGCAAGCGGTGAGGAAGGCCAGGGCAACAAAGAGTGCCAATCGGATAAGCTGCATCAGATAATAACTACTGTACTCTGAATGACCGACGTCTCCCCAGTTCGTGGACCCCTGCATCGCCTGCGCCTGACGCTCGACATGATCAAGTTCGAGCACTCGGTGTTCGCGCTGCCCTTCGCCCTGGTCGGCGCGCTGCTGGCTTGGCGCGGTGCCAGCGGCCCGGTGACGGACATTCCGGCCAAAGCGGCCTGGATCGTGTTGGCGATGGTGGCGGCTCGTTCGGCGGCGATGGCCTTCAACCGCCTGCTGGACCGGCATATCGACGCGCGCAATCCTCGCACCGCAGGCCGCCACCTGCCCGCCGGGCTGCTGGATGTTCGCTTCGTCTGGACCTTCTTTGCCATCACCGTGGGCCTCTTTCTGCTGGCGGCTTGGCTGCTAAACCCGCTTTGCCTGTTGCTGTCACCGGTGGCACTCGCCGTGATCCTCTTTTACTCCTTTACCAAACGCTTCACCGCCTTTTCGCACCTCGTATTAGGCCTCGCGCTCGGCATCGCCCCGATGGCGGCCGGCATCGCGCTGACCAGTGAAATCGACTTCCGACTCGTGGCGTTGATGATCGCGGTCCTCTGCTGGACGGCCGGCTTCGACATCATCTACGCCTGCCAGGACTACGACTTCGACCGGCAAAACGGGCTCCACAGCATCCCCGTCCGCCTCGGCATCGCGCCGGCGTTGCGGGTGTCGAAGGTGCTACACTTCGCCATGATCGCCGGCCTGCTTTGGCTCCGTGGCGCCTATGGCCTCGATGGCCTCGCGCTGATCGGCATTGCGATCACCGCGGCGCTGCTGATCTACGAGCACTCGCTGGTGAAGCCCCAGGACCTCAGCCGGGTAGACGCCGCTTTCTTTGCCGTCAACGGCTGGGTGAGCGTCGTCTTCGGCATCTGCTGGGCGATCGACATTCTTTGGCTTACATGATCACTACGGAAGAACTCCAACTCGCCGCCCGCCTGCCTTTGCTCACTCTGGGGGCGCGGGCCAACACGATCCGCGAAGCCGCCCATGGCAACCGGGTCTACTTTGCGCCGCATCCGGCCGTCACGCTCGAACTTGCCGTGCCCTCGAACGCGTCGCCGGAAGAGATCGCCCTTGCGCTGCTTGCCGCCCGGGAGCAAGACCCGAGCAGCGTGGAGCCCCGCATTGTGGCCATGAACGGCGACACGACGGGCGATGCGGAAATCCGGCTGATCTCCTTAGCTCGCCTCGCGTTGCCTCCGACGACGCACATTCGCGCCAATTGGACCACGCTGAGCGACGCGATGGCCCAGGTCGCGCTGCGTTTCGGGGCGGACGAACTCTGCGGCTTCCCGCCGGAACTCGATCGGCGCGAAATCTACCGGACGATCCGGGAAGCCGGCCGCGATCCTTATCCTTGCGACGCCCAGTACCTGCCGCTGGACCTGCCCGAGCCTGCGGCCAAGCTCCGGGTGCTATCGGCGTAGAAGGCGGGGCCGGGGAGAGTAAAGTGACGAAACGAACCCGGGAGTGATTGATTCTATTGGGCCGGCCTTCGATGTTCCGCATCGGTGAGGCGCCCCGTTAGAGGATGACTCTCTCTCTTAGCATGGCATGGGGCACAAAATTCCTGGCCTGAAGGGTAGACTCGGATGGGGGTAAGTGACTGGGTAGGGCGGGGTTAAGAAAATTTGGGGATTTCGTGACTGGGCAATAGCCTTGAATGGCCTCGGCCTTTTGCGCTCCGCCTCAATGCGCAGACCGTTGGCGATTTTCCTCAGTTCGCCCCGCGTGCGTGGGTCCTGAGGGTTCGTCCAGGCTGATTGACGAAGTGCCAGCAAAAGGAGGACACTTGGGCTAGGATGACCATCGACGAGCGGCTGGAAAAACTACTGGAACGTCATGAAGCTCTGGCGGGCACGGTGGAGATGCATGATCATGCACTGAGCCGGCTGGAGTCCGCCGCCCAGCAGCAGCAGGAAATTCTCAAAGATCAGCAGGAGATGCTGAAGCACCAGCAGGAGATGCTGAAGCAGCAGCAGGAGATGCTGAAGCAGCAGCAGGAGATGCTCAAGCACCAGCAGGAAATGTTTTCAGACCTGATGCGGGCCGTTGACAAGCTGGTCGTCCGCGTTCTCGGCAATCACGAGGACCGCATTCAGCGACTGGAAGGCTCGCCGGCGTGAGATCGCTGCCCAAGCGCCGTTAACGACGAAGTACACGTCCGCGCCGGAGAGACAGTGAAGGGCCGTTTAGAAATTCATATGCTAAACTTGCGCGCCACGCCTCGCATGGCCTCCGCCGTTTGCGCCAAGGCGTGCGGCGGGCGCCTCGCGGGCTCAGTTGGATTTGCGGGCCCAGCGTTACCAGGGTCGGCGGCAGGTGCGGTCGGGTTCGTTGGGCTGCAAGGGTTTCATGCATTCGATATAGGCGTTGATCGCACTCCTGCGTCGCACCTCCGCCTGGCAGGCCGGGCTGGCGTTACACTCAGCGATGGCCCGTTCTCGTTCCTTGGCATGGATGGCCAGGCTTTCCCGCACGCTCATCGTTCCCCCATTGGCGACATCCTCGAAGGGGATGCGGCCGGCGCTCGAAACGTATTGGTACTTCTCTCGGGTGAAAGTGCATCCCCGTGGCTCGGGGTGCTCTCTTCTCGCACGCTCGATCGCTTCTGGAGTCCCCAGGATCATCACACCGCGTTGACCGCCGGTAGCCGCATCGCCGCCGCAGGTAATGTAGCCGGCATCGACATTGGCCTCGGCGAATTCGCCGCTCCTGGCGCTTACAAACGCTTTGAAGACATTCAAGTGCGTATAGAAGACTTCCATTGAACGGCATCCCGGCGGGTTGGGAGCGGCGGGGCCCCGGAACGAATCGCCTTTGAAGAGAAGGGATCGTTGTTGGTCACACCGCGTATAGGTCGCCTTGACGCGTCCGGCGTGGACCCAGATCGGCGGATCGGCGATCGCCGGATTGGAAAGCGCACCCATGGCAAACAGCGGCAGGGCCCAAAAACTTAGGTTCATGAAGGTCTCCAACTCCCAGATTGGGTTCGCGTACTGGAGACATCATACCGGCTTTGTTATCAGGAGCGAGACGGGATGAATCCCGTACCACGGACGGACCAGGGGGGCGGCCCAGCCTTAAGCCGAAGCAGTATGGGTGAGCGGAGCCAGCACCGACAGCGAGCGGGCCCAATCGCGCTCCACGACGAAGGCCACATTGTCGCCCTCGCGGATGGGGCGAGAGTTTTCGGACACGCGGAACGGGAAGAGTTCGCGTGCCTGCGGATCGCGGACATAGCCGATGCCGAGGACTTCATTGAGACGGATGATTTCGCCAGTGCGTTGGTTCATAACAACCTCAGAGTAGGGCACGGCGGGCGTGGGCGTGATCCCCAAATGGTACCGAAGATTTTGTGACCTCGGGTGGGGGCCTTAGTACCGGGCGAGTTGGCACTCTAGTACCAGCTAACGTTGCGACGACGTTCGTGCGCCGTCTGGACGCGCCGTGTAGGTGCCGCCAAGGCGGTGCATGGCCGTGCGGTAGTCGACGGTAGCCACGCCCGAAAGCTGCTCCTTCCCGGTGACCGTGAGCGTGTGCTGCTCCGTTGCGCCACCGGTGGGTTCGCTGACGGTAAAGACGAGGCCTTGGTCGGTAAGCCGGCAGTTGGCGAGCCGGCGAGAGGAGGACCAGGACGAATTCTCAGCCGTTAAGCGAAAAACGCCGGTGCAGGCGTCGCCATCGGCCTTGCTCAATTCGAGATCAAAGGACGCCGGAGTGGCGTAGAAGAAAACGCGGCCCTTCCAGCGGCCGGCGTAGTCCTCGAGTTTGGCGTCGAGTTTGGGTCGGCGCCCGTTCGCAGTCAGGCTGGGCGACGGCGGATAGAGGCCCGGCTCTGGGACGGCTTCGTCGGCGGCGCGCTGCAGGTGGCCGGCGACTTCGGGCTTCAGATTAATCAGTTCCACATCGCGCCCTTCTTCGCGCTGACCGCGGACATTGAGTGGATTGCCGCGCAGCGTGCCGGGCAGGCCCAGACATGGCTTGCTGAAAATGGCGCGCATGAAAACGCAAGCCGCCAGGTACGAGCCGTTGGGGCTGGGGTGCGTGCCGTCGGGATCGAAGAGCTCAAGGTTGGGTTGTTGCTCGCGAATCGTCTCCCAGGCCTGGCCCACGGGCGCGATGACGGCACCGATTTCGCGCGCGGCGGCGGTGTAACTGTAATCGAGAAAGGCCTGGAATTCGGGGTGTTTCTTGCGGGCCCAGGTGGCGAAGAGAATCACCTTGGCATTCGACGCCTTGGCGCGCTGGGCGAGCAGGCGTGCGCCTTGCAGGAAGTAGGCGGGGTCGTTGACGGTGAGGTCGCCGTTCCAGGCGGACATGCCCAGGGTGCTGTGCTCCTGGAGCACGACATAGTCCCACTTTTCGTTACAGAGAGCGCGGAGTTCGGGATGCATTTCCAGTTCCATCAAGGTGGCGCCGCCGCGGGTGAAGGCGCGGGTTTCCACCTCCTGGCCGGCGGCTTGGGCCAGTTCTTCCACCATGCGGGGCATGCTGTGATAGTAAGTGTAGCTGTTGCCAATGAACAGCACGCGCACGGGCGCGGCGGCCAAAAGGCCAGCTGAAAGGCAAAAGAGAAGAAGACGGATCACAGTGGTCGTATTATACCGCTGCGGCCGGTTTTCTGGTGTTACTTACGGTCGAGGCCCTTCTTCATGGGGTGCTCCACGGATTGGAAGCCGGCGGGGACGTCGAGTTTCGCGGCGGGCACGGCGGCGGAGGAAAAATTTGCCGACTCGGACTGGGTCTCCATCATGATGGAGTCGTCGACTTTGGCGGCGGGAGCTTCGTCGGCCTTGGGGGCTTCCTTGTTTTTGCGGCGCAGACCACCCATGATGCCGCCAGCGGCCATGCCGGTGAGTCCGCCTCCGAAGCGAGGCTTGTCGTTGTTCTCAGAAGCGCCAGCCTGACCTCCGCCGCCCATCATGCCCGCCATCGGGCTGGTGCCCTTTACGCGCGTGATGGTAAGCACCGGCGTGCCCTCCAGCTTGGCCATCTCTTCGGCCATCTTCTTCATGCCTTCGGCGGAGCCCTGTTGCTGCATCAGCAGCGGATTCATGTTGAGGCTAAAGGCCATCTTCTTACCCATCCGCATGTAGAAGGCTTTCACTTCTTCATAGCCGGCGATCTTGGCGGTGAGCCACAGGTCGGATTCGATTTCGCTTAACCCCACGGGGGTGGCGCCCTGTGGTGCCTGCGCCGTCATGGTGAGGTTCATCAGGTATTCGCGCGTGTCGAGGCCGCTGATGGCGCGGCTTTGGCCCGTGCTTTTCACGCTCACCTTCATGTCCATTTGCGGCGTGGGCTCATCCTTGCGCTTGGCCATCGCCTCTTTCATCCGAGCGGCCATCTTCTCCATCGCTACGCGCATTTCGGCGAAGGTGATGGTGGCGTAGGTCTTCTTCTCGAAGTTCACCTCGGTCATCGTTTCGCTGGCGAGGTCGATGACGGACATCGTGTCCGGGAAGACGTGGGCGAGGCGATCGCCTTTGAGGTAGACGTAGCTGGTTTTGGGCTCCATCATCTTGCCACCGCCGGGGACGAAGCGCATCATCTTCGTCAGGCTGCCACCGGTAAGCTTGGTGGTTTCCTGATAGCTAAAGTCAGCCTGTAGGGGGGCCAAAGCGAGCGTGGCCAAGGCCAGTGGTTTCCAATTCATCATCCAACTCCTCCGGAAGCGTTCGGCAGTTCGGGCTGGGGAAGATAGGCCGCCCCCAAGGGTATTCTAATCCCGCACGACCACCGAAGAAGTAAACTTCACGCGTGGGCCGCCTTGGCATTCGCCGTAATGGCCGGGCGCGGGAGCACGACGTCGAACTCGGCCTCAAGGTGCGCCAGAAATTCGGGCGGCCCCAGGGGTTGGCCGAGGCGGGTGGCCAGACGAATCGCCTCCACCTCGGTTCGCGACTGCGGATAGGCCAGCGCCAAGCGCCATTCGGCCGGCGTAAAACGGCGCGCGAACTCCTCCTGGTTCAGGATGCCAGTGATCTTCCCGCGGCCCGTGTGGTGCGCGGCGGAGGACCAAGGGTACAGCGCCGCATCGTCCACCAGACCCGTGCGCTGCGCGTTCTGCTCCACATAGCGCAGCACGGAGCGCAGGTGGCGCTCGCTCACCGTGCAGGAGCCATAGCGCTCATGCCAGATGCGGCCCTGGTGCGTCAGCTTGCGTTGCATAAGCTGGGCGTAGTGGCCGTTCAGGCACCGCATCCAGTCCGCAACGGCGCCCGGGTACTTGCCGAGCGCCATTAGATGGACATGGTCCGGCATGAGGGTGTAGCCGAGAATCTGGACTTGGCGGTCCGCGGCGTATCCGGCCAGCAGGTCAAGGTAGGCGAGGCGGTCATCGTCGTGGCGGAAGATGGCCTGTTGGCCACGCTGGACAATGTGCATCCAGTAGCCGGGGGGCGCGAAACGGGCTTTGCGGGGCATTCACTAATAAGTGGAAATTGGGCGGCATTATTCTCATAAATTCTTATTCGCTGATGCGGGGGCTTTGCCCCCCAATGCGGGTAGCATAGAATCGACAGATGCGACGTAGAGAGTTATTGGCGCTGGCAGGTGCGGGCTTTTTGCACGCTGAGACTGCTTTGCCGCCCGTACGGGCGATTACCAAGGGGTCAAAGTTTCACTGGTTCGGCTATTACGACAAGCTGCAGTTCGACCCCTCGTCGCGGTATTGCCTGGGGATGGAGGTGGGCTTCGAGCACCGTTCGCCAAAGGCGGAGGACAGCATCCGGCTGGGCGTGGTGGATACCGAAGGGGGCGACACTTGGCGGGAGATTGGGTCCACGCGCGCGTGGAATTGGCAGCAAGGCTGCATGCTCCAGTGGCTACCGGGGTCGAAGGATCAGGTAATTTGGAACGACCGGCGGGAGGGCCGTTTTGTCAGCGTCGTCCACCACCTGCCCTCCGGCCACGAGCGCGTGCTCGGGAGCCCGATCTATGCGCTCGCTCAGCACGGCAAATGGGCCATCGGTACGGACTTCCGCCGGCTCAACCATACGCGGCCCGGCTATGGCTATGCCGGCTTACCGGACCCCAACGTCGATGTCGCCACGCCCAAGGACGCCGGCATCTGGCGCGTGGATTTGAAGACCGGCCAATCGAAGCTGCTGTTTTCCGTCGCCGACGCGCTTGACGTCCCCCAGCCCAAAGGCGATTGGAGTTATTCGCCCTGGAACGAGAGCAAGCACTGGTTCAACCACTTACTTGTGTCGCCGGACGATCAGCGATTTATCTTTCTGCATCGCTGGCGCGGGCCCAAGGAGAAACAAGGCTTCGCCACGCGGCTATTTACGATGAACGCCGATGGCACCGAGCCCTATGTGCTCGATCCTTACGGCAAGACCTCGCACTTTATCTGGCGCGACGCGCGGCACATAGCGGCCTTCGCCTGGCATCCGTCGCTCGGCAAGGAGCGGTTCTATCTCTATAAAGACCGGACGGATGAAGTAACTCCGATTGGCCCGGACGCGATGACCGTAAATGGCCACAACACTTACTTACCGGGCGGCGAATGGATTCTGAATGACACTTACCCGGACGCGGCGCGGCTACAGCATGCCTATCTCTACAACGCCAAAACCGGCGAGCGGCGGCCACTGAGTGATTTTCGCTCACCGCCTGAGTATGTGGGCGAATGGCGCTGCGACAATCATCCCCGCTCCTCGCCCGATGGGCGGAAGATCTGCATTGACTCGCCCCACGCGGGCGGGCGGCAGATGTATTTGATTGATTTGCGCGGCTATTTGTAGCCAACCTATCACGAACCCAAATCGCTGGATTCACCGTTTGACGGGCCTAAGTGCGATGCCCAGTGGGTTGAATCCGAATCGGTCGATGACAGAGCGCACGGTTTTCTTTCAGGCAGCGGTTCGACGTCTCGGCCTAATGTGAGCGGCTCTTGATTGTGGCATAGTGAGGCAGACAGACTCGCCGCATGGAATGGCTCAACTATCATCACCTGCTTTACTTTTGGACCGTCGCCAAGGAGGGCAGCATCGTTAAAGCTTGCGCAACGCTGCGCCTGGCCCAACCTACCATTAGCGGTCAACTCCGGCAATTGGAAGAGACGTTAGGCGAGAAGCTCTTGGTCAAGGCGGGCCGAGGCCTCGTGCTCACCGAAGTGGGCCAAGTGGTCTTTGAATACGCGGAGGATATCTTCGGGCTTGGCCGCGAGTTGCAGGATGTCTTAAAGGGCCGGCCGCGCGGCCGCGCGCAACGTCTGCTGGTGGGCATCTCCGACATGGTGCCGAAGCTGATTGCCTATCGCGTGCTGCAGCCTCTGCTGGCCTTGGCCGAACCCGTGCAAATCATCTGCGAGGAAGGCTCGCCGCAGCACTTACTCGGTGACCTCGCCCAACACCGGCTGGACGTCGTACTCTCCGAAGTCCCCATCACCCCGTTGGCGCGCGGCCGAGCTTACAACCATCTGCTCGGCAGTTGCGGCGTCACATTGTTTGGCGCGCCCGCCCTGGCGGCAAAGTTCCGTGGCAGCTTCCCCGCCGGTCTCGATGGTGCTCCCTTCCTGTTGCCCATCGCCGGATCCAGCCTGCGCCAATCCTTAGACCATTGGTTCGACACGAATGGCATCCATCCCCGGGTGGTGGGCGAATTCAAGGACAGCGCTTTGCTGAAAACCTTCGGCGGCGGCGGCGCGGGCCTGTTCGTCGCCGCGAGCGCTATCGAAAGCGAGGTCCGCTCGCTGTATGGCGCGCGAGTGGTGGGCCGCATCGACGCGGTCCGCGAGAGTTACTACGCCGTTTCCGTCGAACGCCGCCTGAAGCATCCCGCGGTGTTGGCCTTGCGCGAAGCCGCGCGCGATCGACTCTTCCCCTCCTAGTATCCATCGTT
Source organism: Bryobacterales bacterium (assembly GCA_038215525.1). GTDB lineage: Bacteria > Acidobacteriota > Terriglobia > Bryobacterales > Bryobacteraceae > JALHNI01. The sequence continues at coordinate 2,623 of JBBQQS010000046.1, read as the reverse complement.
TATACCGATGTGTTTTGGCGAAAACATCTATTAGACAAATTTTTCGCACGGGCCTAGCTTGGAGGGGTGAGGGCGAGCCCCCACCCAGTTCAAAAAGATCCGAGGAGACCCGACCCATGAAATCCCTTCTGCAAACCGCCGTCTGCCTGGCGATCACCTCGCTGTCCGCCGCTGCCCTGGATGCCCGCTTCGTTTCCCAAATGCAAACCATCGCCCAAAAGCTCGATGCCGCGGACGTGAAAGCCAAAATTGCCGCGATGTCGTCCGACGTAGCCGTGCTGCACCAATTGGTTGACCATTTCGAAGCTACGCAACCCGCGCTAAGTGGGCGCGACCAGCAGGACTGGACGCTGATGAAGGACCGCATTAAGGTGCTCGGCATCTTCAACGACAACAAGCAACGCCTGGCCGCGGAAAACCTTGGCAAACATCGCGGCATGGTGCGTGCCTTTGCCGACGGGGTGGCCGTGCGAGCCAAGCTACTGCATGAATCGGCTGCGAAGCTGCAACGAGGTCGCATCTCCTAACGATTTCTGGCGTCACCTTGCGCCGCGGGGCGGTCGCCCCCCATCGGCCTGCCCCGCTCTTTTCGAAAAACACTCCTATGTCTCATTCCCAACTTAAATCCACCATTTCCGAAGCCAGCATCAGCAAACTGGCTCATGTAATCTGGGAGGCCGAAGGCCGCCCGGAGGACCGGCAGTTGCGCCACTGGCATCGCGCCGAAGAGATGCTCCGTGATCACGAAACCGAACGCCGGCGTAAACTGGCGGAGGAGCAGGACCAATGATCGCCACCCGTCTCCTGCAGAGAGTAGAAACCAATTGGGAGCAGATTGCGCGAGCGGTGATGCTTGCCCGCAATCAAGACCCGGAACTGCCCCATTACAAGAATCTCTCCGACGACGAAATTCGCCTTCGCGTCCGGGACCTCACCACGAATCTCGCCCGCTGGATGGCGAACCCAGACGAGGCGCGCTCCGCGGAGCACTTCGAACAACTGGGCCGCCGGCGGTATCTCGAAGGCATGCCCTTGCACGAGGTGCTGCTGAAATTGACGGTGCTCAAGCGCGCTATTCAGACCTACGCGAGCGATCAAAATTACAGTCTCACTCCCATCGAAATCTATGACGAACTCGAGTTGCTACGCGCCATGGCGACTTACTTCGACCTGGTCGTTTTCCGCGTCGCCAAGGGTTACGAGGACTTCGCGCCGCAGGATCGAGAGCAGGCACGCCGGCGCACGGCCTAGCACCCCGTGGCAAAAGTCGCGCTGTGGTGGACGGGACAGACGACGGACGGGACGGACGGGCACAGACTGCTAAGGTACAGTCAACCCGGACTTTCACTGGTATTCCGTGGCTGGCCCTTGGCCATCCCGAACATAGCACTCTCGTCCCCTTCCGCCCTTTCCCAAAATGCGGTGAGGTACAGGCCCACCGCATTTGGACGCCGCTAATTTATTCAAGTTGGATGATACTCCGGGATGCCCGGGCGGGGGTGCCCCCGACTTAACCAGGGATGAGCGTGAAAGCTAGAAGCGGATGCGAGCTCCGAGTTGGATGTTGCGCGGGAAGTTCAGTTGGGAGACGGGTAGAACACCGAAGTCAGCCCCAGCGGGGTTGGTGGAGTTGGGATCGCCGCGCAGCGGAGTGTTGAAGGCGTTGAAGGCTTCGGCGCGGAATTCCAGGCCAATGCGGTCGGTGAGAGCGAACTTCTTCTGGAATGTTAGATCGAACTGAGGAGCGGTCTGGCTGCGGATCTGGTGAACCCGGTTGGGCATTTGCACGTATTCGAAGGGCCGCAACTGACGCCAGCACTCGGAGAAGCGCGAGCGGTCGTTGAAAAGCCAGGAGGTTTCCGTCACGTTGACCCCGGCGCGGGGGTCGCCACAGCGGAATTCCCAGCCACGGGCAGCCCCGAGAGCTACTCCGGATTGATAGATGAGCGTGCCGGAGACCGTCCAGCCGCCAGCGGCGAAGTTGGCAATTTTGGGGAGATTGGCACCGAAGGCGCGGCCCTTGCCGACAGGGACATCCCAGAGGACGAAGTTAGTGAGACTGTGGGTACGGTCTTCGGCGGTGACTTGGTTGCGCATCTTCTGCCATTGGAAGGCGTAGTCGTTGCGGAGGAAGTTTTCCATCTGCTTAGACCAAGTGTAGGCCGTGGTCCAGGTGAGGGCGCCGGTCTTCGAGCGGTCACCGAGCAGGCGCTTTTCAAAACGAACTTGCAGGGCGTTGTACCAGACTTTGCCGGAAGGGTTGATGTTATCGAAGACGCCCTGGAAGCCCGGATACTGACGGAGCAGGTCGCGGCGGGAGATGGTGGCGTTGGAATTCAGCGTGGTGCCGGGACGCGCCAAGCCCAGGAAAGGGTTGGGCACGGCTTGCTGCGGGAAGTTGGGATCGATCTGAGCGCGATCCCAATCGGCTTGGCGCATGTCGCCAATTTGAATGCCGCGGCCTTCCTGAGTGGTGAGGGACCCGACATAGGAGACTTCGAGTACGATGCTGCTGCTGAGCTGGCGTTCGAAGCCGATCGACCACTGGCGGGTGCGGGGGATGGGGCGGTTGGGATTATCGAAGCTGATACCGCCGCCGAATCCGGCGGTGAGGCCGAGGCCA
>JBBQQS010000045.1:0-17318 GCA_038215525.1 Bryobacterales bacterium | reverse complement strand
GATGCCTTACTAGCCCTCAGCGTAAGCTGTGGGGTGACTGGACTACAGCGCCGTCCGGTAGGCCGCGTAGACGTCTTCGAAGACGCCGTCCCAGGTGCGGTTGAGCTTCGACGCCAGCACTTTAGCGCGAAGCGCCGCCAGGCTCCCCCGATCGTTGACCAAACGCACGATCTGCTCGACAAACTCGGCGTCGGTCTCGGCGCGAATCCCATTCTCGCCGGGCTCCACCAGAAACTTGGGCCCGCCTTCGGCAAACACCGCCGCCGGTACGCCCGAGACGAGCGCTTCCTGGATCACGTTGCCAAAGGTGTCGGTGCGGGAGGGGAAGAGGAACAGGTCCATGTTGGCGTAGGCGGTGGCCAGCGCTTCGCCGCGGAGGACGCCAGCGAAGTCCGCCTGGCGCAGGTTCTGTTCGAGCCACTCGCGTTCCCCGCCCTGCCCGACGATCAGAAAGCGATAGTTGCTGACACCCGCGGCGATCAACGCCTGTTCGACATCGGCCAACAAACGAATTCCCTTCTCGGGACTCAGCCGGCCCACGTAGCCCAGCACCACCGTGGGGTCGCCCTCGGCGCGGGTGCGGCGGGTTGCACTAAAGATCGTCGAGTCAATCCCGCGCCGCATCAGGTGGCAAGGGCGGCCGGTGCCTTCTTCGATCAAAGTCACCAGGTCCGGGTTCGGAGCGAGCGTCACTTTGGCCAGCTTGTAGAACTGCAGCGTCGCGGCCAGCGCGCCCTTCTCAGCCCCGAAATCGAGCTGCCGCTTGATGCCGTCCGGCAGGAATTCGAGCATCTGCACCAAGCGGCGGCCCGCGTACTTGTGCAGGTCGGTATGCCAACTGGCGACGAGCGGAACCTCAAGCGTGCGGGCGGCGATGACGCCCAGAATGCCGCAATCTCCCGGACCCGTAATGTGTACCAGATCCGGCCGAAAGCCGCGAACGGCGTCGAGCATTGCCGTCCGGTAGCGCAGGAAGTCGAGGTCGAAGAACATGTCGGAGTCGAGGCGCAGCAGCAGTTGGCCGCGGGCAATCTCCATGGTGGTGTGCTGGCCCTCGGTCCAGGTTTTGGTCTCGGGGCCGATGTGGAAGCTGAAGAAGGGGTAGCCTCGGCGCTGGGCGAAGGCATCGAGTTGGCGCGAGGTGAGCGCCACACCATTCACTTCGTGGAAGCAGTCGGTAAAGAAGGCAACACGAGGAGTCACGCCTCCAGTTTCGCCTAGTTGAAGACGGACTCTAAAGTCTCTGCCAACAAAAGTCGCCGGCCCCAAGCGAAAAGCTGTTCTTCTTTTGCCCCGGCCATCTTAAGATGGACCCAGTCCGGCAGGGTGCCAAAGCGGGCTTCCATCTGGTTGAGGAGCATACTCGCCTCACCCTTTAGGATCGCCGGACCGAGAACCTTATTTTCCATCAAATCGATCATATGAACCCTCCGCGCAACCGTCTCTTCCATGTCTCTCAACCCTGAGAGTATCACGAACAAACGAGCCGATTCGCCTCGCAGGCCAGGCGGTAGCAGGCCCAACTGCATCTCCACGCGCCGCAGCACCGCTTCCCGGTCCGCGTGCGTCAGCAGCGCAAGCATATTGTCACCAATGTCCTCGCTTTCGATCAACGGCCCGCCGTCTAGAGCGCTGACATCGTTTAGCCGGAACCGGAAGTCGAGTGATCGAGTGCGGAACTCGCCGCGCATCCTCAGCGGCTCCCGGCCCACGTAGAGCACGTTCATCTCAACCTCTTCGTTCAAGGTTCGATGCAGTGCGAGATGATACTCGGCAATCCGCCGGGGCGTCGCAAGGTTGTTGGTTGATTCCAGTTCAAGATGATGCAGGCGGCGAGCGGCATCGCGAGCCAACATGTCGACCCGCGGGTTACGGATTTCGGGGAGTTCCACGTTCAGCCACTCCACCACCGGTCCGCCAAAGACGTCTTGGGCGACGATGCCATCAGAACGCTGAAACAGCATCTTGAGGGAAACGTCAAAATGGTGGGCCATTAGGCCTTCAGCCGCACGTGCTGGATCTTGGCCATATCGCCGATCCCCAACCCCAAGGCGCCCGCGATATCCACATGCTCGGGCTGCATCCGGACGAAGCCGGAATCGACATCGGGCTTCGCATCGGCGATGGCCGCCATGCCGACACTGAGGCGCTTTGCGTCCAGCGCCTGCCAGCCGATGCGATCCATCGCCACTGGATCCGTGCCGAAGTACAGAGTCTTATGCTCCCAAACATACTTCACCTTGCGCGGACTCACCCCCGGCCCGCCATGGTAAAGCGCCTTGATGCCGTCGCAGATATGCAGCACGGCCTTGTTGCGAATCACCGGCATGGACACCACGGCCGGAATAAAGGCGCCGCAGGCGTTCAACATCGGGGAAGAATGGCTGCGAGAGACATTGTTCACCAGCCCATGTGACAGGTTCTTGAGCGCAATCGTGATCCCCGCCGATTGATGATGTTTGAGCAGACAGAGGTTCACCAGCTTGTCCACCTCGCTAGTGATGTAGCGAGAAGCATAGGACCGCCGCGCCCGCTCATTGCCCACATCGAAGCCGGGCATGGTGAGTTGCATGTCGAGGTAATGGTCAGGATCGTAGCCGTCGCTGCCTTGTTGCACGCCGTCGTAGGCTTGGGCGGCAAAGCTCCAGCGGACGCCTTCCGGCAGCCACTTGTCGAAGCCGGCTTCCAGAAACTCCTGCTGGTAGCGGTCGTAGACGACAATGTCTTTGCGCTTCACGCCAGCCGCTTCCAAGCCCGCGATAATCTCATGCACCACCGTCGCATCGGACATCACATAGGGCCGGCTGACCGGATTGAGCTTGATGCCGACGCGCTCGCCGGGCGAGAAGAAAGTCTTCCAGCTCCCGACAAAATCAGCCGCCCCGGTGAGCGACTTCATCCCCGTGCGCATCATCTGCCGCACCGGCTCCTTCTGATAGACGCCATTCACAATCGAGTTGCCTTGCTCGACGGAAACCACCTTGCCCGGATACAGGCCCGGCATCGAGAACTTCGTGGCTTCGCTCTTACTCGTCACCGAGTTCGCGCGCGCCAGGCTCTGGCAGAACGTGGGCCCCAAGGCCGAGATCGCCAGCATCCTTTCCATCCACGCCCGGCGGCTTTCGGGCCGGAAATTCTCTCCACGATTTTTGGCTTCACCAGTGAGCAGATGCATGACATGATTATGAGGTAAATTCGACCCCAGGAGAATTGAAATATGCAGCCCACTCGCCGCGACCTCGCCCGCGCCCTTTCGGTAACCGCGCTGGCCAGCGAAGTTCTCGCCCAGACGTCGGCCTCCGCCACCGGCATGCCCACGCGCGTCCTGGGCCGCACCGGCCAGCGCGTCAGCATCGTCTGCCTGGGCGGCTGGCACATTGGCTCCGTGAAGGATGAGAAGGAAGCCTTCCGCATCATGCACACCGCGATCGACGAGGGCCTCACCTTCTTCGACAACGCCTGGGACTATCACGACGGGCGCAGCGAAGAGGTGATGGGCAAGGCGCTCGCCATGGATAAGAAGCGCGATAAGGTCTTCCTGATGACTAAGAACTGCGAGCGCGACTATGCCGGCAGTATGCGCAACCTTGAGGAGAGCCTGAAGCGCCTGAAGACCGACCATTTGGACCTTTGGCAGTTCCATGAAAACAACTACGACAATGACCCGGACTGGGTCTTTGAGAAAGGCGGGATCAAGGCGGCCATGGAGGCGCGCAAGCAGGGCAAGGTCCGCTATATCGGCTTCACCGGCCACAAGGATCCGCGCATTCACCTGAAGATGCTCGCCAAGCCCTTCGACTGGGACACGGCGCAGATGCCCATCAACGTGCTCGACGCGCACTTCCGCAGCTTCCAGAAAGAAGTGTTGCCGGTGTGCCTGAAGCAGAAGGTGGGCGTAATCGGTATGAAGGGCTTGGCCGGCGGCGACGTGCAAGGGCGGATCATCGAAAAGCTGGGGCTCACCTCGGACGAGGCCTATCGCTATTGCCTCAGCGTGCCGGTGACCGCGCAGGTGATGGGCATCACGACCATGGCGCAACTGAAGCAGGACATCGCTCTGGCCCGCACCTTGAAGCCCCTCACCCGTGCCGAGATGGACGCGATGGCCGGCCGCTTCCGCGAAGTGTCGAGCGACGGGCGGCATGAGCTGTTTAAGTCCACGCAGCGCTTTGACGGCGTGCACCACCGCAAGCAGCACACGTTTGACGCGTAATTTCTAGCCGTCGGGAAGGACCTTGAGCGTATCGCGCCCCCGCTTGGGCAAAGGACCAGCGGGGGCCATTCGGGGCCGGCCATTCGGGGCCGTCCACGCGCATGCCTGGGTTTCGCTCTAAACCGCACATTTTGCAGTGGTTAAGCACGGCGGAAAACGTTTTTCTCGCCGCAAACCCACTTTTTCCGATGAAGTCCAATCACTTTTACCTGGTCGCCAACTTCCGCTGGTCCTACGCCCGCGCCCACTTAGGTGCTCGACACCGCGCCGCGACGTGTCGAGCGACGGGCTTGATCTGTTTAAGTCCAGGCAGCGCTTCGACGGCGTGCCCCACCGCAAGCAGCATACGATTGACGTGTAAGTTTTAGCCGTCGAGAAGGACCTTGAGCGTACCCCGCGTCCCCGCTTGGGCAAAGGCCCGCGGAGCAGCCGAGAGCGGATACCGCCCGGCAATCATCTCGTCCAAGTGGAGCTTCCCGGCCGCGATCAACTCGAGCGCCGGCTCAAAGCGGCCGCAGCGCGACCCCACCAGGGTAAGTTCATTCACGATGATCGGGGCCGTATCCACCGCCACCCGCCCGGCCACGGTCGACTTCAGGATCAAGGTCCCTCGTGGCTCCGTCATCCTGACGGCCTGTGCCAGCCCTTCGGCCGATCCGGTTGCGTCCACGACATAGCGGAAGGCGGCTTCGGGCAGCGCGCCCGTGGCCAATTCGGTGGAAACGCCGGCCAAAGCCGCAATCCGCAGCTTGTCCACATGGCGGCCAAAGAGGCGCACCCCCAAACCATGCGCCGCCAGCACCTGCGCAATCAGCAACCCCAACTTGCCATCGCCCAGCACTGCGACCGCAGCCCCTGCAGGAATCGCCACCTGTTCCAGAATCTCGCAGGCCGCCGCCACGGGCTCAGTGAATACGGCCTGCTCGGTTGATACTCCCGCCGGCACGCGGCGCAGATTGCTCTCCGGCAAGGTGAACATTTCGGCAAAGGCGCCCGGGTGCCGGACAATCCCCAGCACGGTCCGTTGGGGGCAATGACGGCCCAATTCGCGCGCGCACCAATCGCACTTCCCGCAAGCGAGATTGATCTCGCCGACTACCCGTTGGCCGATCCACGCTGGATCATCGGCGGCGATCACTTCCGCCACAAACTCGTGGCCCGGTGTACCGGCGAAGCCGTAGTAGCCGCGTTGCAATTCGAGGTCAGTGTTGCAGATGCCGCCGGTCATCAGCCGCAGCAAAGCTTGGCCGGGCGAACGCGCCGGCGACGGCACGTCCCGTAGAGATACTTCGCCCGATTCAATCCAAGCCGCCTTCATTGGGCAACGCCACAAGAGAGGGCGCTGGCGCGCCGCTGCCGACTCCACCACCACCAGTCGCACTGCTCGCGCGGCAACTCCGGGTGGCGTGCCTGCGCGACGGCGCAGCGAAAGACGTCGAGTACGCAAATATCCTGCTGACGGCCGGTCAACGCGCAGAGCCGGGAATAGAGCTCATCAGGATCCTGACGCGCCAGGGCGGCGACCGAGTCCACGCCGAGCAGGTCGAAGTCCCCGAGCATGGCTCCCCCGATGCCCGCCAAGTCCTTGAGCCGCCGGCTGTCCTTTGCCTCAATGCGCATAAGGCCGAGAGTAACATGAAGCTGACAAGTCCGGCGCTGGCCCAATCAACGTGACTAGACCCGCATTGTCGGCCTTTTGAGACACTGTGCTAAAGGCCATCTTGCGCCATTGGCGGCGCCGCTCGTGCGCGTCGGTCTGTTTTTTCTCGTTCCAAGGATCCTGGCGCCGGCGCGGTGGCAGTTTGCCCGACGTATCGGCACTGCCGACTAAGTCATACTGGGCGCCCTCGTCGAATAAAGCCTTCGCGGCGAAAAGGTCCGCCAAAATACGCCGAATCTTCGCCAATTCTTCTGAGGGGCAGTCACTGGAGGCTCGAGGTGATGCCAGCAAAAAATAGTCAAGTTTGCCGAAACTTCTCTATTCTCATACCTGCTGAGCCGGAAGAGGAAATGGAGGCGACGAGCCTGAACCAGATCCGGGACGTTTTTTGGCGGTTCGCGGCTTTGAGATTTGCCCGGAGGCAGTTCGGGGAGACGGTAGGGGACGTTGGTGGTTGGACACCAGCAGTAAAGCCGTCGCCTACTCACCCTCGGTAATGGTGATCGTCTTCAGCGCGTCGCCGCCCTGGATGGCGTCGACTACGTCTTGCCCAGTCAACACCTGGCCGAACACCACGTGCTTCCCGTCGAGCCAATCGGTCTTGATGTGGGTGATAAAGAATTGGCTGCCGTTGGTGTTCGGGCCGGCGTTGGCCGCCGAGAGCGAACCCACTTTGTGCTTCAGGTAGTTGCCGGTGAACTCGTCGTTGAAACGATAACCGGGGCCGCCACGGCCGGTGCCTTCGGGGTCGCCGCCTTGGATCATAAAGTCCTTGATCACGCGGTGGAAGGTGATGTTATCGTAGAAACCATCTTTCGCCAGGTAGACGAAGTTGTTTACCGCCATAGGGGCATTGGCCGGGTAGAGCTCACAAACAATGGCGCCCTTCGACGTGTCAAACGTCGCCGTGTACTTCTTGGCGGGGTCGATTTGCATGGGCGGCGGGGCCGCGTACTGTTTCATATCTTCCATTATGGCGGATATACTCGGAGACATGCTGACTCTGCTGTTCCTGCTCTCGCTCGCCCAGAAAGTGAACGACCATACCATGCACCACACGCCGGAAGAATTCGCCAAAGTTTTGGACGACCCCGGCCGCGATGCATGGCAGAAGCCGCACGAAGTGGTGATGGCGTTGGCGCTGAAACCCGACGAAGTGGTGGCCGACATCGGCGCCGGCACCGGCTATTTCAGCAAGCGCTTCGCCCGGCACGCGGGCAAGGTCTACGCGGTAGACATTGCCCAGATGCTGCTCGACAAGGCCAAACAGAATGAGCCGAAACTCGAGATCGTTCTCGCGGCCACCGACGATCCGCGGTTACCCGACGGCGCCATCGACACGATCTTCATCTGCAACACGCTGCACCACATTGAGCAGCGCCCGGCTTATTACACCAAGCTCAGCAAAGCGCTGAAGCCCGGCGGACGTCTAGTGATCCTGGAATTCCATAAGCGTGAAACGCCCGTCGGCCCGCCGATTAAAGAACGCATTGCCCAGGCCGATTGCGTGAAAGAGTTGAAAGCCGCCGGATTCAAGAAGACCCAGGAATGGAAGATGCTGCCGACGCAGTATTTCCTGGAGTTTCGGCGTTAGACGACGGGGCGGACGCCACCAGCGAGGATGGTGACGCGTTGGCCATCTTCGGTCCGCAGTAACAGGAAACCGTCGGCGTCGAGCCCGTCGGTAACTCCGCGCAGCGTACGGCCTTCCTGTTCGACGATTACTTTTTTGCCTTGGGCATAAGTCGAGTTCATCCGGAAGGCGCGATAGACGATATCGCGCCCGTCGCGGCAGTAGAGTTGCGAGTATTCTTCGACGTAATCGAGCAACTTGACGAGTAAGTCCTCACGGGAGAAGTTACTCGCACCTTCACGATCCAGCGACGTGGCGATGTGCTCGAGCTCTAGAGGAAAATCCCGCTGGTTCAAGTTAATGCCGATGCCGGCGACGACGGCGTTGTTGTAGATCTGGGTGAGAATGCCACAGACCTTGCGACCGGCGACCAGGACATCGTTGGGCCAACGTAAGTCGCAATCGAGTTCGCTGATTTCTTCGATGGCGCGCTTGGCCGCGAGCCCTAAGGCGAGGGTGAGTCCGGGTAACTGGGCGGGCGGTAAATCGACACGGAGCACGATGGTGAGATAAAGGCCTTGGCCGCTTTCGGAATGCCAGCGGCGGCCGAAGCGCCCCATGCCGGCGGTTTGCTCTTGCGTAACCACGGCGGTGTGATCCGGGCAGCCGTCGTCGATCAGGCGTTGCGCTTCGAGTTGGGTGGAGTCCAGCGTGACGTACCAGTTCAAGTGCCAGAGCGGCAGACGCGCGCTGATGTGGTCGAGATTACGGCGGATACTCACCCGAGTAAGGTGACCCGGAAATTCAAATCGACGGCGACGGCCGAGTGGGTAATGGCTCCCACCGAAATATAGTCGGCGCCGGCCTTGGCGTACGCGCGAATGGTATCGAGAGTTATTCCGCCCGAGATTTCGATGCTGGCGCGGCCAGCCACATAGTCCACCCAGCGCTTGGCCTCGGCTGGCGTTAGGTTATCGAGGAGTAAACGGTTGGCACCCGCGTCGAGCGCCTCGTTCAGTTCTTCCCACGTGCGGACTTCTACTTCCACCGGCACCGTAGCGCCCGCGGTTCCGGCCAATGCCTGACGCACGCCGCCAGCCGCCGTAATGTGGTTGTTCTTGATCAGGACGTAATCAAAGAGTCCCATGCGATGATTCGTCACACCGCCCGCCGCCGCCGCAGCCTTCTCGAGGCGTCTTAGGCCGGGAGTGGTTTTGCGGGTGTCGAGCACTTTGGTGCGGGTCCCAGCGACAGCCGCGACATACTTCGACGCCAGAGTCGCTACACCCGAGAGGCGCTGCATGAAATTCAAAGCGACGCGTTCGCATTCGAGCAAACGACGGGCATTTCCCCTGACCACGGCGATTAACTCACCATCGTAAGCTTGGTCGCCGGGCTGCTTCAGTAACTCCAAATGATCGACGCCACCGCGGAGTTCAAAGATCAAAGGCAATAACTCAATACCGGCTACTGTGATAGCGGCGCGCGCGTAGAACTTACCTTCGGCTTGCCGATCGGCAGGCACCGTCATTTGCGAGGTAAGGTCGCCGGTGCCAATATCTTCGGCGAGCGCGCGTTTCACGGTTTCGATGATTTCTGGGTGCATTTAGCCCGCCAAGCTCCGCAAAGCGTCCTGATTCTTGTTGAGTTGCGTCTGGTACTCGGAGAGTTTCTGCCGCATGGACGCCACAATGTGTGGCGGCGCCTTGCCCATAAACTTCTCGTCGCCCAATTGGCGCTCGGTGTTCGCGATGTTCTTCTCGAGTTGCTCGTTCTCTTTGGTGAGGCGGGCAATCTGCGCGTCCTGTTGGGCGGCGGGCACCATCAGCACTAAGTCAAAGTCGGGCGTCGAGCGCGTACCAGCGCCAGTCCTGGGCGCGGCTTCGGCCTTCAGCGTGAGCTTCACGTTGGCTAACTTCGCGATCGCTTCCAGTTCACGCTGGGCAATCTCTACGGCACCAGAGGTCGAATAGAGCACTCCCTCGAGAGCTAACTTCGGATCGACTTTCATCTCGGCGCGTAAGGTGCGCACCGAGGTGATGATGTCCTGTAAGATGCCCATTTCGCGCTCGGCCGCCGCATCGTAACGCGACGGATCGGCCATCGGGAATTGCGCGAGCGAAATGGACTCGACGCCCTCGGCGCCTTGGTTTCGGAGGCGCTGCCAGATCTCTTCGGTGATGAAGGGCATCGAAGGATGCAAGAGGCGTAAGGCAGAGTCGAAAACAAAGAGGATATTCTTCCAGTTAGAGTCAAGCCCAGAGTCCTCGCGGAAGCGAAGCTTCTTAAGCTCCACGTACCAATCGCAGAACTCGCTCCAGAAGAACTGCCACATGGCCTGGCCGACTTCGTGGAAACGATTCTGGTCGACGGCGCGGTTCACGGTTTCCGCCGCCGCATTCAGGCGGCTGCGAATCCAGCGATCTTCCAAGGTCTCAGCCGGGCCAGGGTCAGTTACTAACTGGGGAATAACTCCGGCGCGTTCCATGTTCAGGAACAAGAAGCGCGCGGCGTTCCAAATCTTATTGGCGAAGCTGCGGGAGGCGGGTAACTTATCCTCGGTCCAGATGACGTCGGCCCCCGGAGCCGAGGCTTGCACCAAGGCCATCCGCACGGCGTCGGTGCCATACTTCGAGGTCATGTCGAGCGGATCGACCGTGTTGCCCTTGGTCTTCGACATCTTGGTGCGGTCGGCATTGCGGACAATGCCGTGGATGAAGACCTGCTTGAAGGGCACGTCGCCCATCATCTCGAGGCCCAGCATCATCATGCGGGCGCACCAGAAAAAGAGAATCTCATAGCCCATGATCATGAGCTCGGTGGGATAGTAAGTCTTGAGGTCCGCGGTCTGGTCCGGCCAGCCTAATGTAGAAAAAGGCCATAAGCCAGAGCTAAACCAAGTGTCGAGGACGTCGTCCACTTGCTTCAGGTTTGCACAACCGCACTTACAGCACTTGGTAGGATCTTCACGACTTACATTGATCTCTTGGCAATCCTGACATATCCAAGCCGGAATCCGATGTCCCCACCATAACTGGCGCGAGATACACCAATCGCGGATGTTATTCATCCAGTCGAAGTAGATCTTTTCCCAATTGTCGGGCCGGATGGTGGTGCGGCCGCTTTGCACGGCTTCAATGGCCTTTTCCGCTAAAGGTTTCATGTGGCAGAACCATTGGGTGGAGATTAGCGGCTCCACAATGGTCTTACTGCGTTGGCACTTACCAATGGAAAGCGTATGGTCCTCAGTTTTCACTAAGTAACCTTGGGCGGTAAGATCCGCCACGATCCGCTTGCGCGCTTCGTAGCGATCAAGGCCCGCGTAAATGCCGCCGGCAGCGGTGATCTTAGCCTCTTCGTTAATTACCTTGATCTTCTCGAGGTTGTTGCGTTTACCAGCCTCAAAGTCATTGGGATCATGGGCGGGAGTGACTTTCACTACGCCGGTGCCGAACTTGGGGTCGGCCAGTTCGTCGAAGATGATCGGAATGTCGCGATCCATCAACGGCAAGCGGACCGTCATGCCACGCAGGTCGGCGTAGCGCTCGTCATTCGGATTCACGCAGACGGCGGTGTCGCCCAGCATCGTCTCAGGGCGCGTGGTGGCCACTACCAGGTCGCGGCCGGGTAGGCCATTCACGGGGTAGCGAATGTGCCAAAGGCTGCCTTGCACCTCTTCGTGGTCCACTTCGAGGTCGCTCAAGGCGGTGGCGCAACTGGGGCACCAGTTCACCATGTAGTCGCCGCGGTAGATGAGCTTCTTTTCCCACAGGCGGACGAAGGTCTCGCGGACGGCGCGGGAGAGGCCGGGGTCCATGGTGAAGCGCTCGCGGGTCCAGTCGCAACTGGCTCCGACGCTCTTCATCTGCTCGATGATGCGGCCGCCGCTTTGCTCTTTCCAGGCCCAGATGCGCTTTTGGAATTCGGGCCGGCCGAGGTCGCGCCGGGTGATGTTCTCGTCCTTGAGGAGCTTGCGCTCGACGACCATTTGGGTGGCGATGCCGGCATGGTCCATGCCCGGCAGCCACAGGGTCTTCTTGCCTCGCATGCGCTGGGTGCGGATGGTGACGTCCATGATGGTGTGTTCGAGCATGTGGCCCATGTGAAGGGAGCCGGTGACGTTGGGCGGCGGGATGACGAGCGAAAACATCGGTGCCGTCGACGCCGGGTCCGGTGTGAAACATCCGTGGCTGATCCACCACTCGGCCCAATGCGCTTCAAAGCGCTGGGGCTCATAGACTTTGTCGAATTCCATGGGAAACTTCAGTGTAACCTGATCCCCATGCGTTTCACTCAAAAGACAGCCGTGATCACCGGCGGCGCCTCCGGCATTGGAGCGGCCACGGTTGCTTTGCTAAGGGCTGAAGGCGCCCGGGTCGCCGTCCTCGACCGCCAAGGCGAGCCCGCCTGCGACGTCACCGACGAGGAGGCCATCGCCCAAGCCCTCAGTGGCTTAGCGACCATCGACGTACTGGTGACCTGTGCTGGGACTGCGCTGAGGAAGTCCGTGCACGAGCAGGACGCCGCCGGGTGGGACCGGGTCTTTGCCGTGAACGTCAAGGGCGCCTTCCTGGCGGCTAAGCACGCGATCCCCAAGATGACAGCTGGTGGCGCGATCGTTCACGTGGCGTCGGTGGTGGGCGTTACCGGCTTCCGGCATCGCGCAGCCTATTCGGCGTCCAAAGGCGCCATTGTCGCGCTGACTCGCAACATGGCGCTCGACTATGCGGGCCAAGGCATCCGGGTGAATTGCGTCTGCCCAGGCTTCGTCCGGACGCCGTTCATCCAGCCGATCCTGGACGATCCGGAGCGTTCTGCCAGGCTCGCCAAGCTGCACCCGCTGGGTCGGCTAGGGACCGCGGAGGATGTGGCTAAGTCCATTGTCTTCTTAGCTTCAGAGGACGCCGCGTGGATCACTGGCCACGCCCTTTCGGTGGACGGAGGACTCGCGGCTGGGCACGCTGACGAGATCTGAACGCCCCTGTATTACAAGGGGGAGAAATGCTATACTCTCGGTATGGCGTTCTCTATTCGCAACCCTGAAGCCGAAGCAATGGCCCGTGAGATGGTGAGCATGACGGGTGAATCCATCACGTCGGCGGTAACGGAATCACTCCGGCATCGTCTGAACCGCCTCAAGGTAAACAAGCAGGTAGAGGCGGAAGACAAGGAGCGGTTGCTGGACGAGTTGATGGAGATTGCGCACCGTTGCGCTCAATTGCCGGTTCGGTCAACAGAGTCGGAGGACGAGACATTGGGATACGACAAATCGGGCATCCCTGAAAGCCCGAGTAATGCGTCTTCATGGTAATTGATTCGTCCATTATCCTCGCCATCATGCTGGAAGAGCCGAAAGCGCGAGAGTATGCGCGTAGCATCCTTGAGGCGCCGGTTCGTGTGATTTCTGCCGCAAGCTTCGTGGAATGCGGCCTGCGGCTGACCAATTTGAGAGGCGAGTTGGGTCTGCCCCAATTGGAGGTGTTCCTGATGCGCTCACGAATTGAAGTGGTTTCGTTGGACGAAGAGCAGGCACGAATTGCCGTACGGGCCTTCGAGAAATATGGCAAGGGCCGACATCCGGCGGGCCTCAATTACGGCGATTGCTTATCCTACGCCTTGGCCAAAGTCCGGCGCGAGCCGCTCTTTTACCAAGGCAACGACTTCTCCCAAACCGACCTCGCCTAGACCTTCCGCAACTTCGTCACGCGGCCGACCTCCACCCATTCCGCCACAAAGACATTGCCCTTACGATCGAAGCAGGCGCCGTGCGGGCAGACGAACTTGCCGGGGGTGAAGGCGTCACGGGCTTTGGTGCGGGTCTCGCGCCAAGCCTTCTTCTCGGAGTCATCGCCCAGGTGGCCGATCAGCTTCATGTTCCTGTCGAAAAGCGTCACGCGGGCGCCCAGATCCGGCACCACCACGTCGCCGGACTTCATGTGCGTGTGCAGGTGGCAGGGAAGCACGGTGCCATCCATAAACTCAATGTGCTGGCCGGCCAAGGTGAAGCGCTGCAGGCGGGCATTGCCGCGGTCAGCGACGATGATCGTAGCCTTATCGGCACCTTGGCGCATGTCGGTCATGATGCCGTGGGGGCTATTCAATTCGCCCTTTTCCTTGCCTTTGGGGCCGAAGCTCATCTTGTACTTGCCGTCTTTGTTGTAGACGTTCACCCAGCTAGAGCCATAACCGTCGCCCACGTAGACGTCGCCATTGGGCGCCACGGCGAGGTTGGTGGGGCTGTACTTGGGCAGCTTGCCATCGGCGCCGGGTTCGTAGCCTTTGGCTTCCTTGGGGTAGCCGATGCTCCAAACTTCGCGGCCGTCGAGGTCAGTTTTGACGACGAGTCCACGCTTGGTGTCGCAGAGGTAGAGGTACTCGGTGTTGCCTTCCTTGTGCAAGTGCAGGCCATGCGCACCGCCCTTGAACTCTTTGCCCCAGCTCTTGACGAACTTGCCTTTGGCATCGAAGATCACCATCGAATCGCTGGACTCGGAGGCGGCATTCACCGTGTGATGAACGAAGATGCGCCCTTGCGAATCTTCCATGACGCCGTGGCAATTGCCGTATTTGATATTGGCCGGCAGTTCGCCCCAATCGTGGATGGCCTCATAGGTATGGTCACCCGAGCCGAGGATGGGATTCTTTGAGCCAGACTTGTTGGCGGCGCCCAGGATCAAGGGAGCCGCGACACCGGTAGAGAAAGCGCGACGGGAAAGCTTTTTCGCTTGCATGCTCCTGAGTTTATATCAAACTTCATCCGAGAGGTAACCTTGCTCGATTTCTCGATTCATTTGGTCGATGTCACCGGTGGGACCGCAGAATTTGGCCGCCTCTCGAATGGCCGCTAACTTGGCCGCTACGCTCCGTTCAGGATCGTCCGGAGTACCATCCTGAAGGCGAATCGCATCCATTTCTTTTGCCGGCTTCAGTTGACTGTCCATTCCTCAAGGTTACCTCGTCGTGCATCGCCCCCCTTCCCTTGGTCACGCAATTGTGATATTCCCTTTGACGTTCGAAGAGCCTGGCTCTCTCGGAGGGCCAGGCCGCCAACACTGGGAGGTATGACTGCCTTGAGAACTTATGAAGGCTCGGATATTAAAAACGTCGCCTTGGCTGGACACGGCCACTGCGGTAAGACTTCACTCGTCGCTGCCATGTTGTACACGACAGGAGCCACCAATCGGCTCACGCGTGTCGACGACGGCAATACGATCACCGACCATGACGAAGAGGAGATTGAACGCAAGTTCACCATCTCCACTTCCCTCACCACTGCCGAATGGCACAAGAAAAAGATCAACCTGATCGACACGCCCGGGTTCAACATCTTCCTTAACGACACCCGCGGCGCGATGGCCGCGGCGGACTCGGCATTCATTCTCGTCGATGCCGTAGCCGGTGTGGAAGTGCAGACCGAGAAGGTCTACGCTTTTGCCGACGAATACAGGCTGCCGCGCGCCTTCGTCGTCAATCGCATGGACCGTGACCGCGCCAGCTTCGCCCGCGCCGTCGAAAGTCTGCATGCCCGCTTCGGGCGCAACTCGATCCCGATTCACTTGCCGATCGGCGAAGAGAAGCAGTTCCGCGGCGTGGTGGACCTGATCACCATGAAGGCCTACTTCTACACGCCCGATGGCAATGGCATCGGCCAGGAAGGGGAGATTCCCGCGGACTTAGTGGAAGACGCCCAACTGGCGCATGAAGAGCTGATCGAGATGGTGGCCGAAGGCAACGAAGCGCTCCTCGAGGAGTTCTTCGCCGCAGGCACCTTGCCGCCGGAGCATATCATCGCGGGCCTAAAAGACGCGATCGCCGAGGACAAGGTCTTCCCGATCCTCGCCTTCTCCGCGCTGCGCAACATCGCCACGGACCGTTTGCTCGATTTCGCCCTCGAGTACTTCCCCGCCCCTACCTGCCGGCCCTCCGCCATCGGCACCGTTGAGCGCGGCAGCCTGGCCGTCCGCGATAGCGAGCCGCTCACGATCTTCGTCTTCAAGACGGTCGCCGATAACTTTTCGGGGCGCGTCTCCTATCTGAAGGTCGCCTCCGGCGTGCTGAAGAACGACGCCGTGCTGATCAACGCGCGCACCGGCCAGCCCGAGAAGCTGGCCCACATCGGCGTGCTGCAAGGCAAGAACCTGAACCCCGTCACCGAACTGCGCGCCGGCGACATCGGCGCCGTGGCCAAGCTGAAGGACACGCTCACCGGCGATACCTTGCACGACAAGAGCGCGCCGGCGGCTTATCCGGCGGTGGAGATCCCGGAGCCTTCCATAGCCTACGCCATCGTCGCCAAGAGCCGCCACGATGAGGACCGGATGGGCCATGCCATCCACAAGATCCTCGAAGAGGACCCCGGTCTGCGCTTCTACCGCGATCCGCAAACCAAGGAGTTCCTGCTCGCCGGCAACGGGCAGCAACACCTCGAAATCATTGTGTCGCGCTTGCGGCGCAAGTATCACGTGGATGTCGAGTTGCATGCACCCAAGATTCCCTACCGGGAGACCATCCGCGGCACGGCCGACGTGCAAGGCCGGCACAAGAAGCAGACCGGCGGCCACGGCCAATTCGGCGACTGCTGGATTCGCGTGGAACCGCTGCCGCGCGGCAGTCAGTTCGAGTTCCACAATGCCACCTTCGGCGGCTCGGTACCGCGGCAGTTCGTCCCCGCGGTGGAGAAAGGTCTGATCGAGGCGGCCGCCAACGGCTACCTGGCCGGCAACCCCATGGTGGACTTCAAGGTGACCCTCTACGACGGCAGTTACCACGACGTGGACTCGTCGGAAATGTCCTTCAAAATGGCCGCCAAGAAGGCCTTCAAAGCGGCCATGGCCGTGGCGAAGCCTACGTTGCTGGAGCCCATCATGAAGGTGGAAGTGCGCGCTCCGGTGGAGTTCGCGGGCGACCTGATGGGCGACATGAACACGCGGCGCGGCCGCATCTCTGGCACCGAGATCATGGGTTCGGGCATCGTGGGCTCAGACCAGATCCTGAAGGCCGAAGCGCCGCTGAGCGAGATGTTGACGTATCAGAATGACCTGACATCGATCACGCAGGGTCGCGCGTCGTTCCACATGGAGTTTTCCCACTACGACTACGTGCCGGCCTTACAGGCGGACAAGATCATCGCCGCCGCCAAAGCGGCACGGGCGGGGGAGGTGGAGGAGGAAGAGTAACCTGCGACTTATTTGCTGTGGGGTGCATGCCGGCTGAAAGGCATAGGGCTACGGCACCCCACAGCTGACGCTGCGGGCTAGAGGCCATTTCGTCGCATGCACCGCCGTCTCGGGAGGGCTACGGCACCCCACAGCTGACGCTGCGGGCTAGAGGCTCAATTTCAATGGTGAATTCGGCGTTTTCCGGAGTTACGGTAGAAGGTCTTCCGGGGTCACCGGACGAAGGCCGAGGTTGACCTCCATCAGGCGGCGGATTTTGGCCTTTTCGGCCTGTTGGCGGATTTCTTCGGGGGTGAGTTTGGGTTGGTTTGGTGTGGCCTGTTTTTCGGGCGGCTTGGGGGTGGTTTCTGCGGGTGGTTTGGGTTCGATTGGTGCGGGCGGAGCTTCCGGGGGCTGGGCGGCGCGGCGGTCTTGTAAGTCTCTTAGATCTTTGAGGCAATTGCGGTAATGGCGATGGAGTTGTGCGTCGTAGCGGACGTAAAGTTTGAGTTCGTCGCCGGACTTACCGATGGCGTTGGCTAAGTGGGCGGGAGCGTTGGCGTTGGGGAGGGTTTTGCGGAAGTCGCGCTCGTTTTGCGCGATGGTGACTTCGAGGTGGGCCGTTTCGGCGAGCCAAAGGCGTTGTTGTTTCCACTTGGTGTAGACGGCTTCGGTGAGTAAGTCGATTTCGTCCTGGCGCTGGGGGCGGTAGTCGGC
>JBBQQS010000044.1:0-17358 GCA_038215525.1 Bryobacterales bacterium | reverse complement strand
AATCATCGAAAGCGGCTTCGATATCGAAGCGGCCGGCACGCTGGACGACGACAATTCGCCGCGCCTCACGATGGAGGCAGTTTTTGCCACGGTGCTCGAAACCGATTTGATCAACGACGTGCTCGAAGTGGCGCCGGAAAGGATCCATCTGATTGAGAAGAACGGCCAGACGCGGTCGCTGGGCGAGGTCTCGGGGCTGGGCGTCTTAGCCGGGGCGATCGAAGCGGCACCGGCACCCGTCATGCAGGCACCCGTCATGCAGGCACCGGTCATGCAGGCGCCGGTCATGCAGGCGCCGGCCGCGCAGGCGCCGGCCGCGCAGGTGCCGGCCCCCCAGGTACCGGTCCCCCAAGTGCCGGCCCCCCAGATGCCGGCGGCGACCACAGCCCCCGCCGGCGACGCCACCATCCGCCTCAATGTCGAACTGCTCGATTCGTTGATGACCCTGGCCGGCGAATTGGTGTTGAGCCGTAACCAGTTGAGCGATGCCGTGGCACGGGACGATGGGCGCGGCATTCGCGCCAGCGCCCATCGCCTGAGTTTGGTGACCTCCGAACTCCAGGGCGCGGTCGCCATGACGCGCATGCAACCGGTGGGCAGCTTGTTCTCGAAGTTCCCCCGCCTGGTACGCGACCTGGGCCGTGACCTCGAAAAGCAGGTGCAACTGAAGATCGAAGGCGGCGAAGTCGAAATCGACAAGACGATCCTCGAAGGATTGAGCGATCCGCTGACGCATATGATCCGCAACTCGGTCGATCATGGCGTGGAGGGTCCGGCGGCGCGCACGACCGCGGGCAAGCCGGCCCTGGGCACCGTCACCCTGCGCGCCAGCCATCAGGCGGGGCAAGTGGTGATCGAGATCTCGGACGACGGCAAGGGCCTCATCCCCGAAAAGATCGCCGCGTCGTGCGTGTCGAAGGGCATGGTAACGCGCGAACAGGCGGACGCCATGTCGGACCGGGACAAGATCAACCTGATCTTTTTGCCCGGCGTGTCGACGGCGGAGAAGGTGAGCAGCGTCTCCGGACGCGGCGTCGGCATGGACGTTGTCAAAACCAATCTGGACCGCCTGGGCGGCAAGGTGGAGATTGACTCGGTGCCGGGGCGCGGCACGTGCTTTCGCATCAAGCTCCCGCTTACGCTCGCCATTATTCCGTCCCTGTTAATCTCGGGCGGCGGCCAGCGCTTCGCCATTCCGCAGGTGAGCGTCGGCGAACTGATTCGCATTCCCGCCGCGCAAATCGGCGAACGCATCGACCACGCGGCCTCGGGCGAGGTGCTGTTGCTGCGCGACCGGCTGGTGCCCTTGCTGCACCTCTCTCACGCCTTGGGGTCAGACGCCTTGGGGCTCGAGCGCGCCGAGGCAGGCCAGCGCGCCCTGAACATCGTGCTCGTCGACACGGGCCGCTTCGAATACGGCTTGGTAGTCGAGGAGTTGCACGACACGGTGGAGATCGTGGTGAAGCCTCTCGGACGGCACCTGCAGGAGATCGGCGACTACGCCGGCGCCACGATTCTGGGTGACGGGCAGGTGGCGATTATCCTCGATGTGGCCGGCGTGGCCGCCCGCGGTGGGCTAGGGCTGGCCACGGTCGCCTCGTCCACTGCGCCCCCCGCGCCGACGGACGCGGCCCAAGGTGCGCTGCATTCCTTGTTGCTCTTCCACAACGGCCCCCAGGAACCCTGCGCGGTGCCCATCGAACTGGTGACGCGCGTCGAGCGCATCGAGCCCGGTCAGGTCGAGCGCCTGGGCGGCCGCAAAACGATGCAATACGGGCAGGTGAGTCTGCCGCTGGTGTCGCTAGCGGATATCGCCCATGCCGACGAGTTAAGCGAAAGCCAGCCCTGGGTGGTAATCGTCTTTGAGCGGGCCGGCCGCCCGATGGGCCTGCTGGCCGCCGAGCCGCTCGACATGATTGAGACGCACGTGGAGTTAGACGCCGAAACGTTGCGCCAACCCGGCATTGCCGGCTCGGCCATTTTGGATTCGCGCACCACGTTGATGCTCGATATCTTCGAACTGGCCGCCAGTTTGGCCGGCCCCGTCCGGCCGGTGGCCCCCGGTTCGCCAGGGGAGGCCGCCGAAGTGCGGCAACTGGAGCTGGCCACCGCAACCACGGTGCTGATCGTCGAAGACTCGGACTTCTTCCGCGGCCAGATCCGCCGGCTCGCCGAGGCCGCCGGTTACCAGGTGTTGACCGCGCCCGATGGCCAGGCCGCCTGGGAGCTATTGAACGCCCATGCCGGCGAAATCGACCTGGTGGCCACCGACATCGAGATGCCCCGGCTCGACGGGCTCGGTCTCACCCGGCTCATCCGGGCCGATAGCCGCTTCCAGGAGTTACCCATCATCGCGCTCTCTTCGCTGGCCGGCGAAGAGGAGATCGCGAGCGCCATGGCCGCAGGCGTCACCGAGTATCAGGTGAAGCTCGACCAGGAGGAGTTTATGGCCGGCATGGCACGCCGGCTACCTGGGTTAACTGCGCTGGCCGGCAAATTGAATTTCTGAACCAACGACACGAGGACCTAATTAAATGAATATCGACAACTGGAAAATCGGAACCCGCATCGCCGGTGGCTTTGCCGCGGTCACCCTGATTGCGGCCGCGCTGGGCCTGTTCGCCTACGCCCAACTGGGGATCATCGATGCCAGCGCCAAGCGCATTACTGAAGATTCGCTACCTGGTGTCTATTATATCGGCCAATTGAAGAGCGGTACGCTTCAGCGTTTCAGTAACCTCCAGTCGATCCTGTCGAGCAGCGACCCGGAGGTGATCTCACGGCTCGAAGCGGAAAATCTCCAGTTGCAATCCCAGATCGGCGACGTCATCGCCTCCTACGAGAAGACGATCCATCTTGAGCGCGACCGTCAGTTATTTGAGGCCATGAAAGCCGCCCGCGCGCCATACGTCGACAGTGTACGCGAAGTGATTCGTCAAGCGGGCCCGCAACACGACAAACGCCGGGCTCAGGAAATCGCCGCGCAGCAAACCAAGCCTATCTACATCCGCTTCGTCGCCACGCTGGACGCCTTAGTCGCCTTTAACAAGGAAGAGGGCGAAAAGGGCGCGGCCGCCATCGCTAGCGCCGTCAGCCGGGCCGGCAACGGCCTCCTGGTCGGTCTGGCTCTCGCTTTGGCCATCGCCATCATTACGGCTGTTTTTGTCACCCGCGGAATCACCCGTCCGCTGGCCGCCGCGATCTCCCATCTCGAACGGGTCGCCGGGGGCGACTTCTCTCAGGATCTGCCGGCCCGGGACCTCCAGCGCGGCGACGAAATCGGCCACCAGGCGCGCGCCATGCAGGCGATGTCGGTGAGTCTGCGCGCCACGCTGGCCGAAGTTACCGGTGGCATCCAATTGTTCGCCGGCGCGGCGGCGAGTTTATTGTCCAACTCGGGCGCCATGAGTGCGGGCTCGCGCGACTCTTCGCACAAGGCCCAGATGGTGGCCGCGGCGGCGGAAGAGATGAGCTCGAACGTCGCCATGGTCGCCAGCAGCATGGAGCAAACCACCACCAATCTGGCCAACGTCTCAGCCTCTACCCAGGAGATGACGGCCACCATCAGCGAAATTGCCGTAAATTCCGAGCGAGCCCGCGGCATTACCAACGACGCGACGCGCCAAGCGGCCCGCATCGGTGAACAGATGAACCTGCTGGGCGAAGCCGCGCGCGAAATCGGCAAGGTGACCGAAGCGATCACCGAGATCTCGTCGCAGACCAACTTGCTGGCCTTAAACGCGACCATCGAAGCCGCCCGCGCCGGGGCGGCCGGCAAGGGCTTTGCCGTGGTCGCCAATGAGATCAAGGCGCTGGCTCAACAAACGGCCGCCGCCACGGAGGACATCAAGGCCCGCATCGGCGGCGTCCAAACGTCTACGGCGGTGGGGGTGGCCGAAATCAAGAAGGTCTCCGAGGTGATTCATCAGGTGAGCGACATTGTCGGCACCATCGCCGCGGCGATCGAAGAACAAGCCACGGCCACGAAGGATATCGCCCGCAACATCTCCGAGGCCTCAATGGGCATGCAGGACGCCAACCTGCGGGTCGCCGAAAGCGCTCAGGTTTCCGGCGCCATCGCCACCGACATTGTCGTCGTCCACCGGGCCGCCAGCGAGATCGCCGGCGGTAGCGAACAGGTGAGCGTGAGCGCGAATGAACTGGCCACCGTCGCCGAAAAGCTCAAGCTGGCGGTCGCCGGATTTAAGGTTTAACGCGGTATCCCCGGAGAACCACCATGAACGCCACGCAACCGGAAATCACGACCCTTCTGGCCACCTTCTTCCTGGGCGAATCGGCCTTCGCCTTGAACGCCGGCGTCGTCCAGGAGGTGATCCGCCTCGACGCCGTCACGCCGGTGCGGCACTCACCGCCCGAGGTGGCCGGCGTCATCAATCTGCGCGGCCGCATTGTCACCTTGCTTGACACAGGTCTCATCCTGGGCGCTCAGCCCGCCCGGCGGGACCGGGACAGCCGGATCCTGGTGATGGAAGACCGCGGCGAGTTTCTGGGCCTGCTAGTGGACCGGATGGGCGAAGTGATCGAAGCCGAGCCTGAAACCAGCGCACCCTTGCCGGCGAACATCCCGCCGGCGCAGGCCCGGTTCTTCTCAGGCGTCTGTCGTTCCGGCGGACGCGTGCTCACCCTTTTAAATCCCGTCGAATTGCTGAACGGGGTTCGCAGCTAACCGTCACCGAAAACCATGGAGAATCCTTTGATGCCATTGAGCCGACTCTTTGAACGCCTCACCATCGGCCAGAAAACCTGGGCGAGTCTCGCCTTGTTCTGCCTGCCCCTGGGCGTGCTGTTCTACTTCAACCTCGATCAGCTTTCGGCGAACATCGTCTTCGCCACCCAGGAAATAGCCGGCAACCGGTACCAGCGGCCCCTGGTGCAACTCGTCCGCGCCGTCGCCGACTACCAGACGGCCTCCCAGACGGGGGCTCAGACGGCTTTACAGAATGGGCAACCCGCGACGGCCAATGCCGCCGCCGTCGATGCCCTCTTCCAGCAATTGCGCCACCTTGAGCCCACCGTTGGCGCTCAGGTCGGCTTCGACCCGGCGGCGCTGCGCGTGGCAAAGCTCGAGCCGCTGGGCGCGGCCCCAGTGGAAGTCAAATGGCAAGCCCTGCGCAGCGCCGCACCCACGGCGAAGAGCTGGGAGGCCGATGGCGACAGTTTAATGAGCGACCTGCGGACAATGATCGGCCGCGCCGGCGACCTATCGAACCTGACGCTCGACCCCGAGATGGACAGCTACTACCTGGCCGACGTCACTTCGGTCGTCACGGCGCAAGCGCTCCATCGCCTGCGGAACGCGAGCCTGTTCGTGCTGCCCCGCCTCCGCCAGACGACGGGCCTTAGCGCCGCCGACCGGACCCAAATCGCCATCTACGCGGCCACGATCAAAGAGTCCGATTACGACCGTCTCACTGGCGACCTCGATACGGCCTTTCGGGAAAATGCCAAAGCGGCCCGCGGCGCCAGCCCCACGCTGCGGCCGGCGCTGACGCCCTTGAAGGCCCGCTATGAGCAAGCCTTGCCGGCGTTACTCGCCCATCTGCAAGCCTTAGCGGAAGGCAAGCCCCAACGTTCCGAAGACGTGCGCCAGTCCTTCGCCGCCGCCGGCCAAGCCACGCTCGAGTTGAGCCAAAGCACCGTCACGGAGCTGGACCGGGTGCTCGAAGCGCGCATTGACGCTTACGCCAACTACCGGTGGAGGCTGATCGCCGGCACGGGGATCGCCCTGGCCATCGCCACCTTCTTTTTCTGGCTGGTTGTGGGTACCATCGCCGGCCCCTTGCGCACGGTAGTCGCGCAACTCGCCCAGGTCGCCCAAGGCGATCTCTCCGGCGACGTGCCGCCCGGTTTCCAGGCCCGCGGGGATGAGATCGGGCAGTTGAGCCGGTCGCTGCAAACGATGCTGGTGGCGTTGCGCGCGATGGTGGAGGACATATCGGTGGGCGTGCGCCGGCTCTCCCACTCCTCGGCCGGATTGCTGTCGGCCTCCGGCACCTTAACCAGCGGTTCGAGCGATACGTCGCTCAAGGCCCACACCGTGGCCGCCGCGGCCGAACAGATGAGCGCCAATGTCGGCTTCGTCTCGGCGGGAATGAGCGAGGCCGCCGACAACCTGGCCCAGGTGACCGCGGCCACCACCGAGATGACCGCTTCCATCGGCGAAATCGCCGTCAGTTCCGAGCAGGCGCGGCGCATCACGGCCCAAGCCAGCCAACAAGCGCTCGAAGTCACCAAGCAGATCCAACTACTCGGACAGGCGGCCCGGGAAATCGGCCGGGTGACCGAAACCATCACCGAGATCTCTTCGCAAACCAACTTACTGGCCCTCAATGCCACCATCGAAGCCGCCCGGGCCGGGGCGGCCGGCAAGGGCTTCGCGGTGGTCGCCAACGAAATCAAGGCCCTGGCCCAGCAAACCGCCGCCGCCACTGAAGACATCCGGCAACGCATCACGGGCGTGCAGCAATCCACCGCCGCCGGCATCGGCAACGTCGAAGGCGTCTCCCAGGTGATTAGCGAAGTGAGTCACCTGGTAACGACGATTGCGGCTGCGATTGAAGAACAAGCCACCGCCACCAAGGGGATTTCCGTCAACCTGGGCCACGCCTCCCATGGCGTGCAGGAGGCCAACTCGCGGGTAGCCGAAAGCTCACTGGCGTCGAGCGAAATCGCCCGCGACATTGTCGTCGTCGATCAAGCCGCGCGGCAGATGGCCGGCACCGGCGACCAAATGCGTTCGAGCGCCACCGAACTTGCCGCGGTCGCGGAGAAACTGGAATTGGCCGCCGGCCGGTTTCGGATCTAAGGGAAACCAATGAGCACCCGGGCGCTGGTAGTTGACGATTCCGTTCTGTTCCGTCGGGTGGTTTCCGAAGCCCTGGCCGGCTTGCCGGGCCTCGAAGTGGTGGGCACGGCCAGCAACGGGAAGCTCGCGCTCGACCGCCTCCGCTCCCTGACGCCCGACGTCATGACGCTCGATATTGAAATGCCGGAAATGAATGGCCTGGAGGTGCTGGAGGCGATGAAAGCCTCCGGCTCCTCGACCGGCGTGATTGTGCTGAGCTCGCAGACCCTCAAAGGCGGCGCGATGACGATTCGCGCCTTGGAACTGGGGGCTTTCGATTTCCTTACCAAACCCCAGGGCAGTTCCCCGGAAGACAGCCTGCTCCAGTTGCGCGGCCAACTGCAGCCGATTCTGCAAGCCTTTGAGCGCCGGCGGGAGATTCGCGAGTTGCTGGGGTTGACAAGCCAACCGGCCCCGGCAGCCGCTCCGGCAGCCACTCCGGCAGCCACTCCGGCAGCCACTCCGGCAGCCGCTCTGGGACGGCCGACGAAAGCCATTCGGACCGCCCCACCGCTCGTACTCATTGGCGTCTCCACCGGTGGCCCCGCCGCGCTCGCCCAGGTGCTGCCCGCCCTGCCTGCCGATCTGCCCGCGCCCGTCTTCATCGTCCAGCACATGCCCCGCCTGTTCACTGAGGCCCTGGCCCGGAGCCTCCAGGCGAAATGCGCCCTGCGCGTAAAGGAGGCGGCCGACGGCGAGATCGCCCAGCGCGGAGTCGCTTACATCGCTCCTGGCGGACGCCAAATGAAGCTCGCCTCAGGCGCTGCCGGACAGATCCTGATTGAGCTTACCGACGATCCGCCGGAAAACAACTGTCGCCCGGCCGTCGACTATCTGTTCCGCTCCGTCGCCCTGCACTTTCCCGGCCGCGCCATCGCCGCCATCCTCACCGGCATGGGCGCGGACGGCGCCCAGGGCCTGCGATTGCTTAAGCGCGGCGGTTGCGCCACCATCGCGCAGGACGAAGCCACCTGCGTCGTCTATGGCATGCCCCGCGAGGCCGTCAAGACCGGCACCGTGGACTCCGTCTTGCCCCTCCCCAAAATCGCGGCCGCCATTCTCCGCGCCGTCGCAGAGGCTGGCGCTTGATCCGCCTCCTGCCGGAGGAACAAGCCGTCGTCTCGCAATACGTATATTCGCTCTGCTCCATCACCCTGGACACGTCCAAAGGCTACCTGATCGAAGGACGGCTGGGGCCTATCGCCGAAGAGGTCAGTTGCCGCAATTTCCTCGAACTTGTCCAGCGCTCGCGCACCGACTCGAGCGGCCAACTGAAACGCAAAATCGTTGACGCCATCACCACCAACGAGACGCTGTTTTTTCGCGATACCTCGCCCTTCGACCTGCTGCGCTTTAAGGTCATCCCCGAAATTATCGACCGTCGCACCAAGGCCGACTCCAAAGCGCCCATCCGGATCTGGAGCGCCGCCTGCTCCACCGGCCAGGAGCTTTACAGCATCGCCATGGTGCTCACCGAGTTACTGGGCGATCTCGGCCGCCACAACATCCGCCTCTTCGGCACCGATGTCTCCGATGACGCCGTCGCTAAGGCCAGCGCCGGCATCTACAGCCCACTCGAAGTCGGGCGCGGCCTGGCCGACAATGCCCGCGCCCGCCACTTCTCGGCCGATCCCAAAGGCTGGAAGATCCGGGACGAACTGCGCGGCTACGCCACTTTCAAACGCCTCAATCTAATGGAAGACTTCACGGCCCAAGGTAAGTTCGACGTCATCTTTTGCCGCAACGTCGCCATTTACTTCTCGGAACCCGATCGCATCTCGCTCTTCAACCGGCTCGGCCAACGACTCGAACCCGAGGGCTGCCTGGTGATCGGCTCCATGGAATCTTTAAGCGGCATCTGCCCGCAATTCGTCTCGCAGCGCCACTTGCGTTCGGTCTTCTACCAATGGAAGCCCGCGAAGCCGTGATATCTTGACAGACGCCATGTGTTTCTCCCGTTGTTTCGCTTTCCTATACGCTGCCCTCGCCTCCGGCCAAACGCCCGCCCCAGCCCGGCCCGCCATGGCCCTCGTCCCTAATACCGACTTGCACTATAAGCTCGCCTCCGATGCCCTGCCCCAAGAAGGAGTGCCCGCCGGCGAGATCCGCGGCCCCTTCACGCTGCCGAGCGAAGCTTACCCCGGCACCCAACACACTTACTGGGTCTACGTGCCCGCCCAATACGACTCCGCCGTCGCCGCCAGCCTTATGATCTTTAACGACGGGCAAGCCTTCATGGCCCCGCAAGGCGACATGCGCGCTCCGGTCGTTTTGGATAACTTGATTTATCGCCGAGAAATCCCCGTCATGATCGGCGTTTTTATTAACCCCGGCCGCCGGCCTGACCAGCCTGAACCGACGCCACAAAACTGGGGCGACCGCGATACCAACCGCCCCACCGAATACAATACCCTCGACGACAAATACGCCCGCGTCATCGTTGACGAGTTACTGCCCGCGCTCTACAAGGATTACACCCTTTCGAAGGACCCCGAACGCCACGGCATCGGCGGCTCCAGTTCCGGCGCCATCGCCGCCTTCACCGTCGCCTGGGAGCGGCCGAATCATTTCCGCAAAGTTCTCAGTAACGTCGGCAGTTTCACGAATATTCGCGGCGGCCACGTCTATCCCGAAATTATCCGCAAGAGCGAGAAGAAGCCGCTGCGGGTTTTCTTAGTCGATGGCCGCAACGACAACCGCGCCCTCCGCGCCGACGGCACTTATGACCAAACGCGGGACTGGTTCTACCAAAACGTCCGCCTGCAGCAGGCCCTTACGGAAAAAAGCTACGACCTCAATTACTCCTGGGGCATCCAGCGCCATGGCCAGAAGATGTTACAAACCGTGTTACCCGAAATGATGCGCTGGCTCTGGCGCGACCACGCCGTTTCTACCGATGTCCACGATATGGTGGAGCGTTCGTTCAACGCCCCCAAAGCCAAGTCCAACTAACCAACCTACATCGCCCCTAGCCCGCAGCGTGAGCTGTGGGGTGATGTTCCCGCCTCTGCCCAAGTAGCACTCCACAGCGTAAGCTGTGGGCTAGACGTGCTAGTTTGCGGGCAGTTTGGCTAAGTGGCCATGGCACTAAGGAACCCATTACCAATACGCCAAGTAGCAAGCCAGCGCCCCGCCGCCCAAGGTCAGCAGTCCGCTAAACAAGCGCTTCTGTAAGTAGAAAATCAGCACTAAGCGGGACAAGGACACCAGCACCATCGGCACCGCCGATCAGTCGATCACCCGGGACCAAGCCCGGCCGGAATCGCGGCCCTTGTGTAAGTCATTCATTAAGGCGACGAAGCCCATCCGGGTCTCGGTTGAATCGTAAGTGCCCGTCGCGCGATCGAGAAACATATCGGCCGTGTACCCGGCGGCGCGAGTAACAACCCCCGCCAACGCGTACGACTCTCTCGCCGGCAACACCGTGAACGCCGTGGACAAGGCGCCCGCGGATCTAAAATGTGCGCGCCGCGCCGTGAATTGCCCAAGGTCGCCGCCCACATTCGCCACCACGCCCATGGCGTGCGTCATCGCCGCGTCCGCCGCGCGATTCCGAATGGCCCTTTCCGCGCTAGGCGTGGCCGCGTTATATTGACGAGGAATGCGCATTCTCCTCGCCCTCTCCCTCGCTGTGCCCCTCCTCGCCGCCGACGGCACCCTCGAAAGCCGTTTCGTAAAGTCCCCCCCACCTATGGAGACCACCGCGGCCATCTGGCGCAAAGCGCCCCTCGTCGTCGCCGCGCAGGACCGCTTCGGCCAACCCCTGCCCCAGGCACGCACCGAAGTCCGCAGCCTCTGGACCTCCACTGACCTTTACTTCCACTTCACCTCCCACTACCAAACCATGTACCTCCGCCCCACCGCGCAACTCGATCGTGAAACCCTCGGCCTCTGGGACTTCGATGTCGTCGAGGTGTTTATCGGCCACGACCTCGAGCGCATCAACCTCTACCAGGAGTTCGAAGTCTCCCCGCGCGGCGAATGGGTGGACCTCGACATCGACAAATCCAAACCCAACATCGCCGCCATCGACTGGAACTCCGGCTTCACCTTCAAAACGAAAATCGACGAAGCCACCAAAACCTGGCACTGTGTCATGAAGATCCCGTGGTCTTCCATAGCGCCCAAAGCCCCGACGAAGGGCCAGGAGTTCCGCCTGAACCTTTACCGCATTGAAGGCGGACCCGATCCGCGCACTTACATCACTTGGCGCGCCGTCAATAACCCTTCTTTCCACACGCCGGAAGCATTTGGCCGCTTGCGACTTACTAAGTAACATGAAGATCACCATTATTTACGAGCATCCGGAATGGCAGAAGCCACTCTTCGCCGCCCTCGAACGGCGCGGCGTCCCCTATGCCACTTACGATTTGAAGCACGCCGCCTTCGATCCCGCGGCCATTCCGCAAACGCCACTCTATTTCAACCAGGCCAGCCCCAGCGCTTACGTTCGCGGCAACACGCGCGCCGTCCCGTTGTGCCTTTCGCTGATGCGATCGCTCGAATTGAGCGGCGCCCGGGTCCTCAATGGCTCCGCCGCCTTCTTACTCGAATTGAGTAAGTCCGCCCAAGCCGCCTTGTTACATTCACTGGGCATCGCCCATCCGCGCTCGCTCGCCTTCAACGACCCCGCCACGGCCATCGCCCACTGGCCAGTGGGCTGGCCGGCGCTCGTCAAACCCGAACAAGGCGGCAGTGGCGCCCGCATGTTCTTACTGAATGGCCCGGAAGAACTCGAACGCCTACTCCGTGACCAACCTACCCTCTGGCAACCCGACAACTTACTCTTACTCCAAGAGTATTTCCCTGTCGACCCCGCCAAAGGCATCGTACGCATGGAATTCCTCGGTGGCAAGTTACTCTACGCCATGCGCGTCATCTCGCACGGCGCCTTCAACTTGTGTCCCTCCGAAGTCTGCCATCCGGCGGATGGCGAAACATCCGTCTGCGAAATTCCGGCCGCCGCCAAGCCGGTGGAATTCTATCCCTACCCGGAAGTCCCCGCCGCCGCCGTGGCCTTAGGCGAAAAAATCGTCGCCGCCGGTAAGCTCGACGTCGCCGGTATCGAGTATCTCGAAGCCGCCGATGGCCGCCTGATCTTCTACGACATCAACGCCAATTCCAACTTACGCGCGCCGATAGGCCAAGCCTTCGGCTTCGACCCCTTCGACAAAGTGGTCGACTACTTACTCACCCAAATGTAAATGCGCTTCACTTACCCGCAGAAGTTGATCTCGCTCCTGCTCTTCAGCATGATCCTGCTGAATTATCTCGACCGCGTGATTCTCTCGCTGCTCAGCCCCGTCATCCGCGCCGAGTTCCATCTCACCCCGATGGACTACGCCATGGCCGTCAATGCCTTCCTGCTCGCCTACGGCATCATGTATTTGGGCTCCGGCCTGGTGCTTGACCGTACCGGCTCCCGCCGCGGCCTCACGCTTTTCGTCGGCCTCTGGTCCGCCGCCTGCGTCCTCCATGCCGCCATCACGGGCTTCGCAAGTCTGGTCGCCTACCGATTCCTGCTCGGCGCCTTCGAGCCCGGCGGCTGGACCGGGGCGGTGAAGACCGTCTCCGAACGCTTCCACCCGGCCCAACGCGGACTCGCCGCCGGCATCTTCACCAGCGGCGCCGGCATCGGCTCAGTCATCGCGCCGCCGCTCGTCGTCTGGCTGAGCCTGCACTACGGTTGGCGCAGCGCCTTCCTCCTCTCCGGCCTCGCCGGCTTTTTATGGCTTCCTGTCTGGTGGATGGCCACCAGGGGGCACCAAGCCGCCCCACGCACCGCCACGAACTTTCCCGCCCTTCGCAAGCCCCGCGCGCTCGCTTACGTCGCCACGCGCTTCTTCGGCGACACCACGGGCTACTTCTTTCTCTTCTGGCTCCCTGAGTACCTAATCACCTCCAAGGGCTTCACGCTGGCCCAAGTCGGCGCATTGGCCTGGATCCCCTTCCTGTGGAACGACCTGGGCGCGCTCGCCGGCGGCGCGTTATCCGGCCACCTCATCGAAAGGCAGCGCCAACCCCTCGAAGCCCGCAAGATGGCGATGAGCCTCGCCGCCCTCATCGTCTTGATCGGCGCCGCTTTTCAGAACGCCTCCGGAACGGCCGGCGTGCTGCTCTCGGTGAGCATTTGCACCTTCGGCGTGGGCGTCTGGGCCGCCAACATGCACGCCGTCCCCGCCGATGGCTTCGCGGCTGGCGAGGTCGCCACCGTGCATGGCTTAGCAGGATCAGCCGGCGCGATCGGCGGCATTCTCTTCAATACCTTGGTCGGCCACTTCAGCGCCTCTGGAAACTACTTCGTCGTCTTCCTGGTGCTGGTGTTGCTCCAGCCCTTAGGCGTCGCCGCGCTCTGGCTCTGGCTGCCCGACAAACGCGTAGAATAAAGCCCATGCAGCATCTCCTCGCAGGCACCGGCCGCACCGACATCACCCCCGCTCCCGGCACGCCCCAGGGCGGCTGGGGCGCGCAGAGGCATCAACGCGGGCTCGGCGCCGACCTGCCCTTCTACGCCACCGCCCTGGTAGTGAAAGACGCCCACCAGACCGTCGCCATTGTCGATGTCGACGCCATCGGCTTCGACCCGCAGTGGACCCAAACCATCCTCACCGCCATCGTTCAACTCAGTGGGCTGCCGCAGTCGCACATCCGCCTCTCCTGCACCCACACCCACTCCGGCCCCAACACTTTCCGCATCCCCGTCATCACCGAAGGCCGCGACATGATCCTTGAGTATCTTGAAGGCCTGCCCTTGCAGATCGCCGGCGCCGTCTGGCAAGCGCAGCAGAATCTTCGCCCCGTGCGCATTGCCGCCGGCACCGGCATCTGCGACATCAACCTCAACCGCCGGCAAAAAACAGGGGATGGCCAAATTGTTGTAGGCCGCAATCCCGATGGCCCCGTCGACCGCACGGTGCGCGTCGTCCGCATCGATGACCTCGACGAACACCCGGTAGCGACCCTGGTCCATTACGCCTGCCACCCCACCACCATGGGCTGGCAAACCCAATATGCCACGCCCGACTATCCCGGCATGTGCAAGCGCGTCGTCGAGGAGCAACTGGGCGGGAAGTGCCTCTTCCTGCAAGGCGCCACCGGCGATATCGGCCCCCGCCTCGGCTTCACCGGCGACCTCAGCATCTACCGTCGCCTCGGCCACATCCTGGGCCTCGAAGCCGCTAAGGTCGCGCTCAATCTGGATACCCTGCCCCGCGAAGCCAAGTTCGTCGGCCTGCAAGCCTCCGGCGCGACGATTGCCCTGTTTGAGGACGTGCCGGCGGAACCAGCCGCGCCGAGTCTAGCGCTAAGTTCCCGCTACCTGCAACTGCCCCTGAAGACCTTCCCCAACCCCGACGACGCCGAGGCCGAAGCCGCAACGCTCAGAGCCGAAGTGGCCCATCTGCGCCAGCACGGCACCGAAGCAGAAATCCGCGCCGCCACCGCGCGCGCCACCCAAGCTGGCATGCGCGCCGACCGCGCCCGCCTCTACTGCGGCCGCACCTACATCGACTGGCAGTTGCAAGCCATCCGGATCGGGAACATCGCCTTGATTGCGATCCCGGGCGAGCCTTTCACCGAGACCGGCCAAGCGATCGCCGCCGGATCGCCTTTCCCGCACACACTCTTCTCCGGCTACACGAATGGCGGTTTCAGCTACCTGCCCGTCCGCAGCGCTTATGCGGAAGGCGGCTACGAGGTGGAGACTTCGCCATTTGCGGAAGGGGCGGCGGAGCTGGTGGTGCGGGAGGCGTTGGCGATGTTGCGCGATTTATGAGCCGGGCAAGGGTGCCGACGAGGCCCAAAAGCGGCATCGGGGCTCTACCGATTCTAACTACTTCGCGCGTCAATCGGCGCGCGGAGACAAACGGAGCTTCCGGCCTAGCGTGAAGGTGAGGTCCACCTCAATGGGAATGAGCGGGCGCCGTGAGGGCGCCTCGTCAATAAACACGCGGACGCCGCTGACGCCAATCTCTTCGCGCCAAGTGGTGCCAGGCCGGTCGAGCGCGGCGAGCAGCATGCGATCGTGAGGCGGCCCCTTGACCGCGACAACCTATCGCGACGGTAGAAACGC
Organism: Bryobacterales bacterium; assembly: GCA_038215525.1. GTDB lineage: Bacteria > Acidobacteriota > Terriglobia > Bryobacterales > Bryobacteraceae > JALHNI01. The sequence continues at coordinate 2,422 of JBBQQS010000044.1, read as the reverse complement.
CCCATACAAGGTGGCCGACAAAGCCAGAGGCAACAGGAGCGCGTCGGAAATGAGCACGCCGTGCTCGCTGACCACCAGCGGGCAGCACACCATCGCCAAGGCCAGCGCCGCAGCCCAGCCTTCGCCAATCTCGCGCCGGAGACCGGCGAACGCGATGACCGCGCTGAGCGCCAGCAGCACGGCCATGAGTAAGATGGCACTGCCGCGAGAGGGTTCTACCAGCACAAACCAACCGCCGGCCACCAAGTGAAACAAGGGCGGCCACACGCCGAAAGCGCTCTTAGGATACGCAAGATAATGCTGTTCCGCCCGCTACCGCCACCAGCCCCAGCCACCTGAGGGCGAGGGCGGCTAGCGTACCCAGTATCGGGTACACAGGCCCCCCGTTTGCGGGGTCATTTCTTGCCTTGTAGCATCCGCAAAAGCTTGGTGGGTGTCGCCGCCTCACGGGTATTGACGAATCCATCATCGATCTGCTTCCAATGCGCGGCCATCTCATTGGCCCTGGCCGGCAGCTTGGCCACGAGATCCACCTGTTCGCTGCGGTCCTTAGCCAAGTCGTAGAGGGCCCAGGGGCCTTTCTCGCCAATGGCGACCAGCTTCTGATCGCCGATGCGGAGGGCGCGGTTCTTGCTGTGGTGGAAGTAGAGGAAGTCGCGTTCGACGCGGATGTCGCGGGCAAGGGCCGGCCGGAGACTCTTGCCGGCCAGGGGCGGGGCGTGGTCCGGCAGAGCGCCGCGAGGGTTGCCGCCGGCGAGGTCGAGCATGGTGGGGACAAGGTCGACCAAGTGGCAAGGCGTATGGCGGAGCTTGCCGCGGTCGGTGATGCCTTGGGGCCAGTGCATGATCCAAGGCGAGGAGATGCCGCCTTCGTGGACCCAGCTTTTGTGGAGCCGGAAGGGAGTGTTGGCGGCCGTGGACCAACCGGGGCCCAGGCAGAGATGCGACATCGCCGAACCCGGTGCCGCAAGAGGGTCATGCCCATCGCCGCGGATCAACTGCTCGGCGCTGGCACCGTTGTCAGAGACGAAGACGATGACCGTGTTGTCGTAGGCGTTCATGGCCTTGAGCTGAGCGAGGACGCGGCCAATCTCCTGGTCCATGCGGTCGATCATGGCGGCGTGGATAGCCATCTTGTTGCGCTGGAAGTTCTTCTGTTCGGTGGTCAGAGTGGCCCAGGGGACGGCGCGGGAGACTTCGCCCGGGCCGATGCGGGCGGTGAGCTCTTCGGAGGGCAAGTTCCAATCGGGCCAGATGCCCGGGTCAAAAGGCGCGAGCGGGCAGTTCACCAAGCCCATCTTTTGCATGCGGGCATAGCGCTTGGCGCGGACTTGGTCCCAGCCTTCGTGGAAACGGTCTTTGTATTTGTCGATGTCCTGCTGCAGGGCATGCAGGGGGAAGTGGGGCGCGGTGAAGGGCAGGTAGAGGAAGAAGGGGTCCTGCGGATGCTCCTGGGCGTGGCCTAGCAGATACTCGACGGCGTGCGTCCCGATGGCCGTAGTGGCGTAGAAGTTGTCGCTCGTCTTGCCGGCGGGCAGCGGCTTGCCGTCGATTTGGCTGGCGCGGGGAGTGAAGAAACTGTCCTGGTCGAGCAGAGTGTAGGAGTGCTCGAAGCCCGCACCGGCGACCGGTTGAAAACGGATGTGCCATTTGCCCGAATGGTAGGAGCGGTAGCCGAGAGGCTGTAAATGCTGGGGCGCGAAGCGAGTCCAATCCGGGACGACGCCGGGTGTCATCACGTCGCAAGCTGTTTGCTGGGCGTACTGGCCCGTCAGAATGCAACTGCGGGAAGGGCCGCAGCGGGCGGTCGAATATCCCTGGGTGAAGCGCAGGCCTTGCGCGGCGAGCCGATCGAGGTGGGGCGTGTCGATGTCGCCGCCGTAGCAGCCGGCGTCGGAGAAGCCCATGTCGTCGGCCAGGATGATGAGGAAGTTCGGCTTGGCCTTTGGCTGGGCCAGGGCGGCCGGACTGAGGGCGAGAAATTCACGGCGGTTCATGATGGCGTTCTCCTCGGAACCCTCTAACCTATCAGCAAAAGTTGCTATGCTGCGCAGATGATTCGCTGGTTGATGTGGCTAACGTTGTTTGCCGGGATGGCGATGGGACAAACCTTTACGGCCCGTTTGTCCGGGGTGGTGAGCGATGCGAATGCGGCTCCGGTGCCGGAGGCCAAAGTAACTGCCGTGCAAACGAGTACCGGAGCGAGGGCCAGTTCCCTTACCGATAGCCGGGGCACTTACGTGTTTCCGTTGTTGCCGCCGGGCACTTACGAGATCGCCGTGGAGAAGACGGGGTTTCAGAAACAGCTGCAGCGGCAAGTGGTGCTGGAAGTAAATTCGGCGACCGTACTGCCGTTCCAACTGGCGGTGGCTAGTTTGAGCGTCGAAGTGCAGGTGACCGACGAGGCGCCGGTGCTGCAGAC
>JBBQQS010000043.1:0-17429 GCA_038215525.1 Bryobacterales bacterium | reverse complement strand
GCCGCCAACGCTTCGCCGCTGCTGGCCTCGAGCCAATGTCCTAGGGCGACGCCCAGCAGCACGGCGATCGCGGGCCAAAGTAACGGTTCCCTCATCCACTAGTAAGTGGAATTCCAAAGGGATTATTCTCACTTATTTTTTAAGACCGTAGTATTTTACGGCGCTGTCGCGCCGGTGATCGTGCGAGTGGTGGATGGCAGGTTCCCAAAAGTGAACTGGAAGGTGTTGGCCCGGGCCGTCGGCGCCAGTCGCAGGCGGATGGCCCGCAGGTTCGGGAACAAGACGCCGGGCATCAGGTCAATCGTGGCGCCCGTGGAGGCGGTGCCGGTGAAGCGAAGCTGGGCGTCGGTGGTCAGCGGAAAACCGGTGACGTCCATCACGCGGACGAAGAGCGTCACCGTGGCGCCGACGCGGGCCGTGGAGTTGGGCGGATTCAGCTCCAGCACCGCGTTCGGGATCAAGCTGGGCGCCGCATACCAATAGGGGGTCAAAATGGCGCCAGTGTCGCCTTGGATCAGGATCTGGCCTTGGTATTCGCCGCGCGGCAGGACGGTGGGCGAACTCCAATAGGCGTAGAGGGTCTTGGTTTGGCCTGGGGCCAATGTGAGGCTAACGTTGGGCTCGGGAGTGAGGGTTCCGGGGGTGTCGGAAAACTGGAGCGCGGGGGCGGAGTCATACGGAATCGAGCGGATCTTGAAAGTGTCGCTCGATTTTCCGATATTGGTGATGCTGAACTGGTCTATGTGGCCGCTGCGCGCTCCGGAGAGGGCGCCGGTACCGACGTCGAAAGTGAGCGAGGTAGGAAAGACGGTGACGTTGTTGCGCAGCGCCGTTTCGAGGTTCAGGATGCCGGTGCCGGTCTGTTGCACTCGCTCAATCACCGGGCTGCCATTCACCATCAGCGGCGTGGCGCCGTTAATCAGCAAGGAATTGTACTGGTCAACCGTCAGGCCGGGGCGGGCGGCGCGCAGCACGGCGGCCGCGCCGGCCACGATGGGCGCGGAGAAGCTGGTGCCGTCAATAATCAGGTAGCCGTCTTCGGAGTAGCTTTCGCCATCCTTGTCCACCTTCTGCGCGGCGGTGTAGATGTCCTCTCCGGCGGCGGCGAGGTCTGGTTTGATCCGGAAGTCAGAGGTGGGGCCTTTGCTTGAAAAAGAGGTAACTTGGCGGAAATCCTTAGCAAAAGCCGTTTGTTTGAAAGGCAAGGTGGCGCTGACGGTGGCCGTCTGGGCGGCGGCTTTAATCGCGATGCCAGTGGGATAGCTGACGAGCACGGCGGGCAAAGTAGAGGTGCCGACAGCGGGAGTGAACGCGTCGGGGCGCGCGGCATCGGTATAGAAAATCGCGCCGATCGCGCCACCGGCCTTCGCGTTGTTGAGCTTCTCTTCAAAGAGGCATACGCCGCGCAAGATCAGCGCGACGCGGCCCGTAAGGCTGCCCGCTGCGGCGGGGGCGCACAGGAACCCCGTGGGGTCGATCGCTTCCACATCGAAGACGTTGCCCACCACGGGGCTGGTCGGCCGGGGACCGGTTCCCGCGAAGGCCCGGTAGGTCTGGCCGGCGACGACGATACTGTCGGCGAAGACCCGGTCGTTTCCGATGGCGCCGACACTGATCACTGAGGACAGCGTAGCCACGTCCGAAAGCGAGTTCAGCGTCGGGCCGCCGTTGCCCGCCGCCACGATCACCATCACGCCGAAGTTCTTCATCCGGTCGAAGGCCACGCCCGGTAGCACGTCCGGCCCGGTCATGAATTGGAACAGCGAGCCAAAGCTCAGGTTGATCACGTCCATGCCGTCGGATAGGGCATCGTCGAGAGCCTTCAAAATCGCGTCGTCCGACGCGGAGCCATCGTTCAAGGCGCTGATCTTGTAGCCGCCGATCCACGCCTTCGGGGCGACGCCAGTGATGCTGGCGAGAGGGCCAGTATTGGTGACGCCCGCGGCGCACATGGCGACGGCCGTGCCGTGGCCATCACGGTCGCGGGCGTCATCGGGCTCGTCCAATTGGTAGATCTCCTCGTAACTGCGGGCGACGATGATCTTGTTGTTGGTGAGCTTCATATTGGCTTCGGAGGAGGCGCGGGGGAAGCCGGGGGGGAACCTGAGGGTCGAGTCCTGGAAGCCGGGATGCTCCGGGCTGATGCCGGTATCGAGGATGGCGATCTTGATGCCCGCCCCGGCACGGTCCTTGCCGCCGATCATGCTCCACGCGGCGGGGACTTTGTGGATGGCCAAAGCACGGTCGAGCATCTTATGCATCATGTGGACCGGGTACACCCTCTTGACGCCGGGAAGCGCGGCGAGCACCGAAGGATCCTGCCCGGGGAGGCGCACCAGGAGCGCGTTCATCACGCTCTCCACCGTTGTGGTGACCTTGCCGGCACGGGCCTCAATGGCGGCCTTGGCTCGGCCCTGTTCGCTTTGGATGGCCCGTAGCCGATCGCTCAGCGCCGCCTTCCCTTTCGTGCGCACCTCGGCCCCCAACGGCGCCTCCGATAGCTCCACCACGTAGCGGTCCGGCACCACTTGCGCCGTGGCGACCAGCGCCCAAAGGGCAAATCCCAACATCATCCGCAATCGTTTCATCCACGCTCCTATCCGTTTAAGATAACCCCTTGGTCGAGGGTTCGCGTGAGCTACCCCCAAAAAAGCCACCCTTCCCCTACACTAGAGGCATTGGCGATACTTCCGAAATCCTGGTGGCCGATCCTGCAACAGACCTTCGCGGCCTGGAATCTGCACGACGCCCCGCGCTTGGGCGCATCGTTAGCGTTCTACACGATCCTCTCGCTCGCTCCCCTGGTGATTCTGGTGGTCGCCGCGGTGGCCCTTGTCTTTGGCCATTCCACCGCGCAGGACCAAATCCTGAACGAAGTCCGCGATCTGATTGGGCCGGAAGGGGCGCTAGCCGTGAAGACCACCATCGAGCATGCCCGGGAACCCTCCTCGGGGCTGTTCGCCTCGGCAGTGGGCATTCTTACCCTGTTTTTCGGGGCTTCTGGCGTCTTTCTGGAATTGCGCTCGGCTTTGAACACCATCTGGGAAGTGCCGCCGTCGCCGACCATGGGACTGAAAGCATTGCTCAAGGAGCGCTTTTTCTCTTTCGGCATGGTGCTCGCGATCGGCTTTCTGCTGCTGGTGTCGTTGGTGCTGAGCGCCGGGTTGGCCGCGGCCGGGAGTTATTTCGGCGACTTCCTGCCCGTCCCCGAGTTCGCGCTGAGTGTGGTGAATTTTCTGTTCTCCTTTGCCGCCATCGCCGTGTTGTTCGGCCTAATCTTCCGCTTCGTCCCGGACAAGACGATCCCCTGGCGGCAGGTATGGCTTGGGGCATTGGCGACAGCGTTCCTCTTCACGGTGGGCAAAGCACTCATCGGGCTCTACTTGGGTAAGGCGAGCGTGGGGTCGGCCTATGGGGCCGCGGGGTCTTTGATTGTAGTGATCGTGTGGGTGTACTACTCGTCGCAGATCTTCTACTTCGGGGCGGAGTTCACCCACACGTTGGCGAAGCATCAGGAAAAGTGATCCTACAGATTTAATCTTTTCCTTTCAATAGCTTAAGGAGGATCGCTTGGACCTGCTTGGTATCATGGGTTGACGAGTCTGCTCTGCGTCCTGATTCTCCGCCGTGAGCAGAATCCTGCAGTAGAACCACGTCATGCCCATAAGTCGCATAAAACAAACTACTTATCTCCGATCGGGGCCATCCACGCGCATCCCCGGGTTTCCTCCTAAGTCATTGAAGAGATTTAACTTAGGCTCAAAGTAGAACCCGCTGTCCGCGGGACGATGCAAGATTAGCCAAATGAGATCGCGGCTCATCGCCCGTTGGGAATCCCAACTACAGATCAGTGCTGACGAAATAGCCAGGCCCAATGGAATCAAACACTCCCGGGTTCGTTTCGTCGCTTCTGTCTCGATGCCGGCATGGAAGGCCCCGGCACCAGCGTTATTGGATCCAGGGCCGGGGCCGGTCCTCGCCGCGTTGCTCAAGGATGATGCCTTTGGGGACGAGGAGGCAATCGGGCAGGGGCTTAACGGCGTAGTAATTGAGGCCGTAGCGCCAGTGGCGATCCATATTGCCCATGCAGATCTCCGCGCGCCGTTTTTCGAGCCCGCGCCACAACGGCCGGGCGGAGACCTTCTGCTCAAGCTTGGGGAAGGCTTCTCGTTTCAAAAAAGCAATGCCGGCGACCGAGCCGATGGCCAGCAGGCCGACGGCGGCCGCGCGAGAAGTGGCATATTCGTGCCGGAACACGAGCGCCCCACCGACGGCGCCGATCGCGAGATAACGCCAGGGGAGCTCAGCGACGCGGGCATGGCTGAGCCCTTCGCCAAGGGCAATGGGAAGCACTTCGGCCACCATCGGCACCAGGCCCAATAGCAACGCGCCGCCGATGAGCGCGAGGTAGGCCTTGTCGACTTCGGCGAGAGCGAGCCCGGTAAGAATGGCCGCGGCCGGCAGGATCGGCAGTAGATAACCGGGAAGCTTATTGGTGGATAGCGAGAAGAAGACGAGGGCAAAGAGTAGCCAGGCGGCCACGTATTGGCGCCGGACGTCCTGGAGCGATTCCCGGCGAATGGACATCAGCAGGGCGGGTGACCAGGGGAAGAGGCCGGCGATCAGCACCGGCAAGTAATACCAGAAGGGCTGCACGTGCTTCAACGTATCGTCGGTAAAACGGGAGAAGTGATGACGAATGATGAAGACGTCGATAAAGAGCCAGCCGTTTTGGGCGTAGCAGGCGAGGTACCAGGGAAGCGCCACGACAAGCATCGCGGCGACGGGCTTCCAGAGTTCGCGCTTACGCTCGCGGGCGAACCAGAGGACAGGCAGCGCGAGCACCAACGGCACCAGCCCTTTGGCGAGCACGGCCAAACCCAGGCAGGCGCCGGCGGCGTAGGCAAGATACTCGTCGCCGCCACACAGCCATTCGAGATAGAGCAGCATGGCGGCGGCAAAGCAGGCCGCCAAAGGCAGGTCCGTCAGGGCGAAGTGCGAGTAGGCGACCCAGCCGGCGGAGGTCGTCAGAACCAGCGTCGCAAAGCGCGCGGGCAGTTCGCCGAAGAGCTGCCGGACGCGAAAGTAGAAAAAGAGGGCGAAGGCGAGGCTCAAAAAGGCGACGGGAAGCCTAGCGGCGAGTTCGCCCGACAGGCCGAGTTTGTGGCCGATGGCGATCATCCAATAAAGGAGGGCCGGCTTCTCGAACCATGCGTCGCCCCACAACCGCGGCGTGATCCAGTCGCCGGATTTTGCCATTTCGCGGCCGATGGAGGCGTAGCGGGGCTCGTCGGGGTCGATCATGCCGACGCCATCGAGCGCGTGGAAATACAGCGCATAGATCACCGGCAGGGCGAGCAGCAGAATGAGGAGCGAGCGAAGTCGAGTGACCAAACCAACAGTATACAGAGGCTAAACTAATAGCCATGCTTTCGGTATTTGTTTTGGCTCTTTTGGCCATCGATTGTCCCTGTGATCCGGCAAAGCCCGCCACCATGGCGGAACGGCAATGCAGCCTGTGCGGCGTGGCGGAGAAGCAGCCGCTGGACGTGCCGGTGTTCATCGTGAAGGATATCAATCCGCGCAAGCCGAACCGTTGGCTGGCGCTGCCACGGGCCCATGGCGAGGCCGCGCATCATCTGCATGAGATGACCCTGGCCGCGCGGACCCAGCTGTGGGACATGGCCATCGCCAAGAGCAAAGAGATATTTGGCGACGATTGGGGCGTGGCCTATAACGGCGAGAAGGTGCGGACGCAGTGCCATACCCATATTCACTTGGGCCGGTTTAACCGGCTGGCCGAGTCGACGCAGGGCTTCATCGTCGTGAGCCACCCGGGGCAGATTCCGGCCCCGCCGGGCGTAGGCATTTGGATTCACCCCGTGGCCGGAAAATTGCATGTCCATACCGGAGAACAAACGACGGAGACCGTGCTGGTCCGCTAAAGTGCTTATACACTAGTGAGGATGCCCCGCTTGCGAATTTGGATTGTCCCCGCTCTGTTGCTGGCTCTTGCGCCCGCTTCCGCCCAACGCAGTATTCACGGTACGGCTGAAATCAAGCTGGCCTTGGACCGCCTGAACGTTCTCGGCAGTGTCTTGATGGTGGCGGCCCACCCGGATGACGAGAACACAGCGTTGCTCGCCTATTTGGCCCGCGGCAAGAAGTACCGCACGGCCTACCTGTCGCTGACGCGCGGCGAAGGCGGGCAGAATCTGATTGGTGCCGAACAAGGCGATGAGATCGGGATTATCCGCACTCAGGAGTTATTAGCGGCGCGGAAGATCGATGGCAGCGAGCAGTTTTTCTCTCGCGCCGTGGACTTTGGTTTTTCGAAGTCCGCTGACGAGACATTGGCCAAGTGGGGCCGCGATCAGATTTTGGCCGATACCGTTTATGCCATCCGGCGCTTCCGGCCGGACGTCATCATCAACCGCTTCTCCGGCACGTCGCGCGACGGACACGGGCAGCATCAGGCCTCAGCGTTGTTGGGCAAAGAGGGATTTACCGTGGCGGCGGATGCGTCGCGGTTTCCGGAGCAGTTGAAGATGGTGCAGGCTTGGCAGGCAAAGCGTCTGATGTTTAATCTATTTAGCTTCCGCGCGCAAGATGAGGCGGAGAACGCCAAGATTCTGAACAAGGTCGAGGTCGACACGGGCGAGTATGACCCGGTGCTGGGATTCTCTTACAACGAAATCGCCGGGGCGAGCCGGAGCCAGCACAAGAGCCAAGGCATGGGTTCGGCGGAGCGCAAGGGTTCGAGCAAGAATCAGCTGCTGAATATCGGGGGCGATCCGGCGAAGCAAGATTTGTTCGATGGCATCGATACCACGTGGAAGCGTGTGCCCAATGGCGGGCCGATCGGTGAGTTACTTCGTCGGGCGGCAGATACCTTCCGTCCGGAGAATCCCGTCGCGACCGTGCCGCTGTTACTCGAAGCGCATAAGCTGATGGCGGTGAGCTCCGACCCTTGGGCCAAGCGGAAGTTAGTGGACTTGGACGAGACCATTGCCTTGTGCACGGGCCTCTATGTCGACTTACTGGCCGATCGGGAGCAAGCGACGCCGGGGTCGACGATTAAGGTGACGGCCAATGCGATCGTGCGGACTAAGTTGGAGGTGCAGTGGAAGAGCATTTCTTTCTCGCGCGGCGGTTTGAATTTGCCGAAGTTTGCCGGAGGTAAGTTGCCCTACAACCAGAACCTGGCGCACGGCGGCGAATGGACCTTGGAGTCGACGATTCCGGTGAGCCAACCCTATTGGTTGACGGATCCGAAGACCAAGGGCGGCGGCTTGTATACCGTGCCCGATCCGGCGAAGGTGGGGAATCCTGAAAACGATCCGTTGCTGACGGCGAAGTTTACTTTTACGGCCAACGGCACGGAGTTTACGGTGGAGCGGCCGATTCAATACCGGTTCGTCGACCGCGCGGATGGCGAATTGACGCGGAACTTAATTGTGGTGCCGCCGGTGGCGCTGCGAGTTACCGACGCGGTGGTAGTATTTCCGGATGCTAAGCCGAAAATGATTATGGTGGAAGTCCGCGCGAATGTGGCGAAGGCGGTGGGAAAAGTAAGTCTCTCGTTGCCGGCCGGCTTCAGTAGCACTCCGGCGACGGCGGATTTCTCGCTGGGTGCCCGGGGCGAGCAGACGACGGTGACTTTCATGGTGAAGCCGGTAGCGGGCGAAGGCCGGCTCATGGCGAAGGCAGTGGCCAAGATCAACGGGGCAGAGGCCAAGTCCGGGATGGAGACGATCCAGTATCCGCATTTCGCGCCGCAGAGTTTGTTCCCCACGGCGGGGGCGATTTTGTTGCGGACGAATGTGAAGTCGACGGCGAAGCGGGTAGGTTATATTATGGGCGCGGGCGACGAGGTGCCGGCGGCGATTGAGCAGTTGGGCGCCGCAGTTACTCTGCTGGGCGAAGGTCAATTAGCGATGGCTTCGTTCTCCAATTACGATGCGATCGTGCTGGGCATTCGGGCGTACAACGGCCGGGCGGACTTACGCGCGAATCAGACGCGCTTGATGGAGTATGTGAAGCAGGGCGGCACCGTGGTGGTGCAATACAATGTGGCCGAGCGCGGAGGTCCTTTTGGGGGCACGCCGCGGGGCGACTTGAATCGGGTGGGGCCGTATCCACTGACGGTGGGCGGCGACCGCGTAACGGTGGAAGAGGCACCGATCGAGTTTCCGAATCCGAAGGACTCGCTGTTGCATGTGCCGAACGAAATTACGGAAGCTGACTTCCAGGGTTGGGTGCAGGAGCGTGGGTTGTATTTTCCGTCCGAATGGGATCCGCAGTATACGAGCCTGTTTGCCAGCCGTGACCCGGGCGAGAAGTTATCGAATAGCGCGACCTTGGTCGCCCGCTACGGCCAAGGTACTTACATCTACTCGCCAATGGCCTGGTTCCGGCAGTTACCGGCCGGCGTGCCGGGGGCTTATCGGATCTTCGCGAATTTCCTGAGTGCGCGCTCTCCCGGAGCCAAGTAACTTGCAGCAAGTTCCTGACGAGCCACCGCCGTTTCTCGGCACCTGGAAACGGGTGTATCAGGCAATTATGATTTACCTGGTGACCGTAATTGTCCTTTTCTGGTGGTTTAAACGGAGTTTCACGCCTTGAAGCCTCTCGATTGGGTGGTGCTTTTTAGTACGCTCACGGCGATTATCAGCTACGGCTTATATCGCGCGCGGGGAGAACAGACGACGGCGAGTTACTTGCTGGCGGGGCGGACCATGCCTTGGTATGCGATGGCTTTGTCGATTATGGCGACGCAGGCCAGCGCCATTACTTTCATCTCCACCACCGGCCAAGCGTATGTCGACGGCATGCGGTTTGTACAGTATTACTTCGGTTTGCCGATGGCGATGATTCTGATTTGTATGACCGCCGTCCCGTTGTTTCACCGGGCCAACGTCTATACGGCTTACGAGTATCTGGAAAAGCGCTTCGATGCTCGGGTGCGGGCACTAGTGGGGTGCGTGTTTCTGGTGCAGCGCGGCTTGGGTGTAGGCATGGCCCTGTATGCACCGGCCGTGGTGCTGACGGTAATCCTAGGGTGGAGCGAACAGTGGACCATCCTCCTCATGGGTTGCGTGGCGATCGTGTATACGGTACTGGGCGGGATTAAAGCCGTTACCTGGACTGACTTTCAGCAGATGCTGGTAATGACCTTCGGGATGATCATCGCCTTTGTGACGGCGATCTCTTTGTTGCCCGCGGGTGTAGGATTTACGGGCGCGCTACGCGTGGCCGGTGCGGCGGGTAAGGTGAATCCGATTACCTTCAACTTCGATTTGAACGACCGGTATAACTTATTTAGCGGGTTAATTGGCGGTATGTTTCTGGCCTTGGCTTACTTTGGCTGCGACCAGAGCCAAGTGCAGCGGTACCTGACGGGAAAATCGATTGCGCAGAGCCGGCTGAGTTTGTTGTTTAATGCCGTGGCGAAAATCCCGATGCAGTTCTTTATTTTGCTAACGGGCGTGATGGTGTTCGCCTTCTACACGTTTGAATTACCTCCGGTCTTATTCCATGGGGAGCGCTTAGCGGCGCTCGAAGGGACCCCGGGATTTTCGCAGATTCAGGCTGATTATAAGGAAAAATGGGAAGCGCGGCGAGTGGCGGCCCAGCAGATGTTAGCGGCGGATACGCCGGAGACCATCGCTCGTTATCAGGCGGCGCATCGGGAGGCCGAGGCGGTGCGGAAGCAAGCTTTGACCGTGGCCAAGGCGACGGATACGAATTACATCTTCCTGTCGTTTGTGACACGGTATTTGCCGCCAGGCGTGGTGGGTTTGGTGATGGCGGTAATCTTCGGCGCGGCCATGTCGGTAATTGCGGGAGAAATCAATTCGCTGGCTACGGTGAGTGTGATCGACTTGTATCAGCGGTTTTTCCGGCCCGCCGCAAGCGATGCGCACATGATGTGGGCTTCCCGGGGGTTTACGTTGTTCTGGGGGCTGTACGCGGTAGGGACGGCGCACCTGGGCAAGATGTTTAACCTGTCGCTGATTGAGGCGGTGAATCTACTTGGGTCACTCTTCTATGGGGGATTACTCGGGGTCTTTGTGTTGGCCTTCTATGTGAAGCACGTGACGGCGGGGCCGGCGTTTTGGGGCGTGATCTGTGGAGAATTAGCGATCTTCGCGGCGGCAAGATACACCAATATTGCGTTCTTGTGGTGGAACGTGATTGGGTGCTTGGTGGTGATTGTGAGTGCCTTAGTATTACAGGCCTTCAAACGTCAGCCTTCGACGGCGACATAAGGCTCGCAGAGTTGGCCGACGGTGGTGCGTCCGACGCGTTGGGCGGCGCGGAGTAGCCGGAGGAAAATCTGCGCGGTGATGAAGGCGTCGCCGCCGGCGGTGTGCCGGTCATGCGGGGCAATGCCAAACATATCGCAGAGGCCATCGAGCGAGAAGCCTTGCGCCATCTCCTGGCCGGCGAAGGCGCCGTCGCGTTCGAGGTGCAAAGCAAGGTCCATGGTGTCGAGCGAACGGTTTTTGAGGCGTTGGCCCCAGTGCCGTTCCCTGGCGCAACTGAGGGCTTCGATATCGTGGCCGATGTGGTGGCCGACAATGATACTGTCGCCGAGATAGGGCAAAAACATTTCAAGGCCTTCGCGTTCGGTGAAGCCGTCGCGAGCCTCGTCCCGAGTAATGCCGTGGACAGTGACGGAGGAGTTATTGTAGGCCACTTGGAGTAACACTTCGAAGGAATCCTGAAGGTGGATTTCTCCAGCGTAGACCACGACGGCGCCGATGGAAATTATCTTATCGCGGCGGGGATCGAGCCCGGTGGTTTCGCTGTCGAGCACGACAAAACGCACGGAGTTACACGGGGTGTCGTCGGTCATGAGCGGCCCACAAATGTTTCGCTAGTAAGTTCGAGTAAGCGTTGGATGGAGCCGAAGGCGGTTTTGAGTAAGCGGGAGTCGTAACGGCCGAGCCGTGCCGGGTCGATGCAGGGGCTGCCGGCGAGGGTTTGGTGATAGAGGGCGATGCGATAGGCTTCGGCGGCTTCGGCGAAGACGTGGGCGGAGGCGGGGAAGTCGATGGCCGCGGCGGCGAGGCGCTCGAGAGTTTTGGTGACCGTGAGGCGGCCGCGGCCGAGCGAAAAGACGCGGGCCGCGTCGGCAATGGGGGTAAGGGCGGTGGCGGTGACATCGAAGGCGGGGCGCTCGCCGCCGTCAAAATCGACCACCAAGCCGCCGAAGAAGGTCATCGGCGGCAGGTGGAGCAGCGTGTCGTTGGCGAGCAGGGCGACCAGGGCAGGCCGCTCGGCGAGGCGTTGCGCGATGTGAGCGCGGAGTTCGTCGAGGATGTGGGCGTCGCCCGCCAGGGGACGGAGGTCGAAGAACTCGCGGCGGGCGTAGAGGTCATGTTCAAGGGGCGATTCGATGGTGGCGGAGAAAAACTCCTTCCAGGCGGAAAGCGGCATGGAGGGATGGGCACCGGCAGGCCAAATGGCGGCATCTTCGGTAAGGCCGAATTGATGCAGCCAACCGGCGGTTTCGCCATTCCAGGCGGTGAAGTAAAGGGCGCAGTCGCCATCGGAGTCGTCATAGACGGCGGCCATATTGGGCCAGCGGGGCCGGATGAGGTCGTAGCGGGCGGCGGTGCCAAAGGTAAGCCAGCAGCAGGGGTGGGTGGGCTTGTCGAGCCCGGCGAGCGCGGCTTCGCCGAGGTGGATGGCGGCCGCGGCCATGGCGGAGACGGCCAGGGTGCCAATGCGGGCACCGTCGTCGACGTCGTGGGCGTGCGCCATGGCGTCCATCACCAGCCGTTCGGCGAGAGCGAGCAATGGGATCATCTCTGCGGCGGAGGTGGCTTGGCGAATCTCGCGGACGAGGCGGGCGGGATTGCGGTGACAGAACATGGCCAACGTTTCGGCGGTGAGGGCGAGGCGGCCGTCGACCCGAATTTCCTCAGTGCCGGAGTCGTGCATAGCGCGCACGGCGTCGCGCGTGGAACAGGTAAGCGCGTGGCCGAAGCGCGCCTCCAGGAAGCTTGCGGGGGGCGGGGCCGCGTCGAGCCAGGAGGTGCGGCCGACGCCGGCGGCACCCCGGAGAGAGAAGTGTGCGGCCAGGTAACGGCTGACGTCCTCGTAACGGGCGACGAGGCCGGAGAAGAGCGAGGCGTCGACGGCGTAGAGGATGACGTCGGTGGCGGTGCGAGCCGTGTGGGCATAGGTTTCGAGGCCGGCCAAGCCGTCGAGCCCGAGTAGGTCGCCGGCGCCGAGGACGTCGCGGCGCTGCTTGCCCTCCCACAACTCGACGCGGCCCTGCTGGATCACCCAAAGGAGGGGAGCGATGGGTTGGCCGGCTTCGAAGACATCCTCCTCGGACTCATGAAATTTGACGCGCCCAGAGCCGGCGAGCGACAGCAGATCGTCCAAGGCCAAAGCATCGAAGGGTGCGTGGGAGCGGAGGAAGTCGGCGACGCGATGGCGGATGACCTGAGTTTTCATTGTACGGCTAGACTTGTCAGGATATAACAAAGTTGTAATCTTGTCATAGAATACCGATAGGCCTGCTGATGACGCTGTGGTCGGACGCGGCGCGGGAAGGTCCGCTGTCGGAGGTCTGGCTGAAGGCCGTGCGGGAGCACGCTGTGCTAGCGTATCCGGCGGATCGAGAACCCTTCTTCGAGGCCTGGTAGTTTCCTGGGGATCCGCGCACGGCCGAGGCGGCTTGGTAGCCTGGAAGCCATGAATCGACGGTATTTTCTTTTGGGCTCAGGGGAGGTGCTGCGAGGGGCCGCGCCGGCGCGGCGGAAGGTGTTGATCTGTCTGATGGACGGGCTGGACCCGGCCTATATCGAGAAGAGCGAAATGCCCAACCTGCGGCGGGCGATGAAGGCCGGCACTTACCGGGTGGGTACCGGGATGATGCCTTCTTTGACTAATGTGAATCAAGCGACCCTGGCTACGGGAAGTTATCCCGAGGCGCACGGAATTACGGCGAATACTTTCTTCGATCCAGCCTTGGGTAAGCTTGTCGAAATGGCGGACGCAAAGTACTTACTGCGGCCGACCCTATTTGCGAGTGCCCATCGCAAGGGTTGGAAAACGGCTTTTGTGGGGGCGAAGGAGAAGATCCGCAGTCTGGTGGGCACGGCGGCGCACCTGTCGATTGGGGCAGAGAGACAAGGCGTGCCCATGTATGAGGCGACGAATAGTTACTGGGTATTTGAACAGGGCCGGGAGGTATTGCGCCGGCCGGAGGTGGACTTACTGTATCTGACGACCAGCGACTATATGATGCATACTTACTCGCCCGAGTCGGCCGAATCGCAGGAGCATTTGCGGAAGGTCGATCAGATTCTCGGGGGAATTCTGGATGATCATGCGAAGTTAGAGTTTTACTTATGCGCGGACCATGGAATGAATGCGAAGACGCGGGCGGTGGATCCGGAACGGTTGTTGGCGGGGCAGGGGATCGCGGCGCGGGCAGTGCCGGCAATTGCGGATGCGCATAAGGTGCATCATAAGGATCTGGGTGGGAGCTTGTATCTGGATGTGAAGAATCAGGCCCATCTACTGGAGGCGGCGGCGTTGCTGAAAGCGGAGCCGGGGATAGAGGCAGTGATTCCACGCGTTGAGGCGGCGCGGCGGTTCCGGCTGATGCCGGAGCGGACGGGGGATTTCTTTGTGCTGGGCGACCGGGAGACGGCGATCGGGGCGTTGGAGCAGTCGCGGGGTGCGGTGCAGGTGCGGACGCACGGTTCTTTACATGAGTCCTCGGTGCCGTTGTTGGTGTACGGACGGAAGCTGCCGAAGCTGGAGACGACGGTAGACCTTACTGCGGCGCGGGCCTGGGAAGAGCGGGGTTAGGTGAGCTTGATACCATGACGAGTGAATGAAACCCGTGAAAGTTGGCGTGATCGGTTTAGGCAATGTGGGGGCGGGGACCCTGGCCATTCTGACCGGGAGCGCCGCAAATCTAAATGAAAAGCTGGGATTTCCATTGGAAATCGCCGCTGTTTGTTCGCCGAGCGTCCACACTCGCGAACTGCCCGTGTTGCCGGGCGTGTGGAAGACCACCGATTGGCGGGAGGTAATCGCGCATCCGGAGGTGGAGGTGGTGGCTGAACTGGTGGGGGGCACCGGGGTGGCGCGCGAGATCATTGAGGCGGCTTTTGCGGCGGGCAAGAGCGTGGTGACCGCGAATAAGGAGTTACTTGCCGCGGCCGGACCGGAACTGTGGGCGATGGCGCAGGCTGCGGGCGTCAGCCTGGCGATGGAGGCGAGTGTGGCGGGGGGCATCCCGATCCATACGGTGCTGCGCGATGGCATCAGCGGCGACCGGGTGGAGACACTGTTCGGCATCCTGAATGGGACCTGCAATTACATCCTGACGGAGATTGAGCAGAAGGGGTCGGCGTTTGCCGATGTGCTCGCCGAGGCGCAGCGGTTGGGTTATGCCGAAGCGGACCCGACGGCCGATGTGGATGGGTTCGACGCGCGGTCGAAGCTGGCGATTCTGGCCGGTTTGGCTTTCGGGCAAAGGATTTTGCCGGCGCAGATTTACACCGAAGGCATCCGGCGAATTTCGCCCTTGGACTTCGCTTATGCCCACACGTTGAAGCACACGATCCGGCTGATTTGCGCGGCGCGGAGGACGGCGGAGGGGCTGCTATTGTCGGTGCGGCCGAGTCTGCTGCCCCAGTTAACGATTATGGCGGGGGTGACGGGCGCTTACAACGCGGTGTGGGTGAAAGGGGCTTTTGGCCAGGACACCTTCTACTATGGGCGCGGAGCCGGCGCGCACCCAACGGGCATGGCGGTGGTGAGCGATTTGGTGCGCGTAGCGCGGGAGTTGCGCGGCGGTGCGCGGACGTCGCCGTTGGCGCACGTGGCACTGACGCCGGGCGATCCGCTGCCGATCGAGCAATTGCGCAGTAGTTACTATTTGCGCTTCCGGGTGCGCGATGCGCATGGGATTATTGCAAAACTGGCGGGCATTCTGGCAGGAAAGGGTATCAGCATCGACGCGGTACTGCAATTGCCAAACGAACCCAAGGAAGACCTGCCGTTTGTGATTACGGTGGAGCCGGCGGAAGAAGGCGCGATTCGCGCGGCGGTGGCGGAGATGGCGGCGCTCGATTTTGTGATTGAGCCGCCGCTAGCGTTGCCGATGGAGAAGGGACTGTAGAGATGCTGACGACTTTGATGATGATCGCCACGTTGGTTCAGGTGGCTGACCAGGCCAACCAGGCCTACAAGACGCCCGAACAGCGCAAGACGATTGCGCAGCGGTTGACGGCGCCGGACCGCGACGCCAAGCAGAAGCCGAAGGAACTGGTGCAGGCCTTGGGGCTGAAGCCGGGCCAGACGGTGGCGGATTTGGGGACGGGCGTCGGTTACCTACTTCCCTATCTCAGCGAAGCCGTGGGTGGCAACGGGCTCGTTTTGGCGCAGGACATCTTTCCGGACTTTCTGGCGAAGGCGCGGGCCACGGCGGAGACGGAAAAGCTAAACAACGTACGGTTTCTGCTGGGGTCCAAGACGGATCCGAAGCTGCCGGTGAATTCGTGCGATGTGATCTTGATCCTGGACGCTTATCACCACTTCGATTATCCGGCGAAGATGCTGGCGCGAATTAAGGTGGCGTTGAAGGCAGGGGGCCGGCTGGCGTTGGTCGATTACTATAAGCGGCCGGGGGCGATGGTGGGTGGGGATGCCGTGAATCACATTCGCCTGGACATGGACGATGTGATCAAAGAGGTGGAAGCCGAAGGGTTCAAGGCTGGGGCGCGGGAGGAGCATATTCCGAAGAGCCAGTATCTGGTTTTCTTTACGGTGCGCTAACGTATGCCGAAGGCTCCCGGAACGACGAAGAAGATTGGCAAGGCGTTTCAGACCGCGCTGGCGCGGCCGGTGCTGAATCGTTTGGCGACGATCCCGGTGTTTCAGCAAGGGCAAGAGCTTTTACTGCACCATCATCTGACAGGCCTGGAGTTGGACAGCGACGAGGCCGCGGCGAACGTCCAGGACGGGAAGGCGCATCTGACCCGGCTCTGGATGGAAGACGGGTTTCTGCAATACGAGTGCGCCTGCGAACGTGGTGAGCAGGGCTTACTGTGCGCGCACGCGGTGGCGGTGGCGCTGGCAGCTTTGGAGGGCAAGCCGACGGCGGGCAAGGCCAAGGCGAAGCCCAAAACGGTGGACCTGGCGCAAACAGAAAAGATTTTGCGCGAACAATCGAGCGATACGCTAGCGGGGCTGTTGCTGAGTTGGGCGCAACAGGACGAGCGCCTGCTGCACCAGCTGATGAGTTTTGCGGCTCGCGAAGGCGGGTTGGCGATTGATCTGAAGGGCTACCGGTCTTCGATGAAGAAGCGGTTGAAGCGGCCGACGGCGCACTCGAACGCGGCCGAGTACAAGCGGTTCCGGAAGGCGGTGGAACTGGAGATGGGTTCCATCCAGACCCTGACGGAGCAGGGGCAGGCGTATGCGGCGCTGGAGCTATCGGCCGATGTGTTGATGATCTTGCTCACGTTGACCGACTACGGCAATTCGGGCGAGTATCTGCCGCTGCAGTTGATTCCCGCGGCGGTGGATTTGTTCAAGGGGGCGGCGCGCAAGGCGCGGGCCGAGGGGAAGGTGCTGATTCCGCATCTGCTGCACTTTTACGAATCGGATCCGCACGAAGAGGTGGGGTCGCTGTTCAATTTGGCGGAGATGCTCACCGAGCCGGAGCGCCTGGAAATGGCGAAGGCGGCCGAGTTGCGGGTGAAGCCCCGGAGCGCCAAGTGGGAAGAGCGCGCGGGCAGTGTGCGGATGCTGAATCTGGCGAACGACCTTTATCTCAAGCGGAAAGACTACGACGCCATGGACCGGGTGGTGCTGCAGTATGCCGAAGACGATGTATACACGCTACAGGTGCATGCCCGGTTGTTGTTGAAGGCGGGAGAGCCAGCGCGGGCCTTGGCGTTTTTCGAACGCTCGCGGCGGGATGATCATCGGCACGCGACGCGGGACTGGTATTGGCTGAGGGCCGAGGCACATGTGAACATGGGCGATCCCCTCAAAGCCCTGGGGGCTCTGGCGCCGTTGTTCGATAAGCCACACTCCACGACGGTGGAGATGGCGCATTCGTTTGCCAAGCAGCACGGTTGCTGGCCGGTTTGGCGGGCGGAGTTGTTCAAGGACGAGTCCGTGCGCTTTCTGATTCACATGCAAGAGGAAGATTTTCCGGCGGCTTGGGAGATCGTGAAGTCGAAAGGGTTACGGGGGCACGAGCCTTCCGATTGTGCATTGCGGATGCGTGAAGTTGACCCGGAAAATGCCGCGCGGGTGTTGGCGGAATGGGCGGCGAAGTTAGTGGTGGATTCGACATATGCTCCGCAAGGAGTGGGGCATCTGGATGTGGTGGCGGAGTGTGTGATTGCGCGCGGGGTGCGGGGTGCTGGGCTGGCGGA
>JBBQQS010000042.1:0-17491 GCA_038215525.1 Bryobacterales bacterium | reverse complement strand
TTGGGATTCGGCGGCGCTGGGGATGTTGTCAGCGGCCTTGATGGTGGGCGGCTGGTTTACGCTGGCCGGCGTGTGCGCGGCGATGGCGGCGATCTGTACGCCTTCGGTGGCGTTGGTGGGAGTAGTTACTACCGCGTGGCTAGCTTACCGCCGGAGTTGGGTGGCCTTGCCGCGCTACTTAGCCGGCGCCGGATTGGCGGGCGCACTGGCGTTGACCCTGCTGGTAGGTTCCGGCACGGCAGTTGGGTTTTGGGAGCAGATGAAGTGGCTGCGGGAGCACTATTCGGCGGTGAATGTCATGCCCTATGGCAGTATCATCGGTGGATGGGGCGCGCTGTTTACGGGGCAAGGCGCGGAGTTATTCATCGGAAGCTTGTTAGTGCTGGGGCTGGCGCTACCGGCGCTCCTGCCCTTGATTGCCATGCCGGCGGGCGCGTGGCTGGCCAGGCGGGAGCCGGTACTGGGTTATCTAGCCTTAGTTACGGCCGCCTTCGTCGTTTCGGCCTTTCCACGGGCCGATGTCATGCACTTGGCCTTCTTCGTTGCCTTGCCAATGGCGTTGGCGACGATCTTACTCGCGCGTTGGCGTTATGCAGGGTACTTGGCGGTCGTGCTTAGTGTCGTCGCCGTATTGTATGTTACAGGCTATGGGGTAAGCCGTATGCAGGACCAGAGGCTAGCATCCGCCTTGGGCACCTTAAGGACGTCCTCGCCGGCGTTGGCCGAAGTGCTGGCACGGGTGCGACCGGGGACGAGCTTATATGTCCATCCCTATATGCCCGTCTTCTATTTCTTGACTCAGGCCAGGAACCCGACGCGCTACTCCTATCTCGCCCCCGGAATGATGGCGGCCCGCGAGGAGCAAGAGACGCTGGCGGCGCTCGCAGAGCGCCCTCCCGCGTGGGTACTTTACTTACCACTTACCCGTGAGGAATTTCTGCGCGTGTTTCCCAATGCGGCCGGGCTCGATGCTCGATTTATTCAGATCGAGCGGTGGATCGAGGGTAACTATGCGCCCACCGAGGTTACAGTGGAAGGTTATCAGTTACGGCGGCGGAAGTGAGCTCTCGCGTAGGTAAGCAAGAAGCCCTCCGCCGGTGACCGGTGGAGGGCTTCTTGCCGGAGGTACTTAGTGAGTTACTCCACCGCGGGTAAGGAGCCGGAGAGGTAGATTCCTTGCCACTCACCTCGGCTGCGGCCGCCTAAGTTACGCATCACGCGAAAGGCTACGGCGTCTCCGGTTTTGAGCGAGCTTTGCACCTTGCGCACGTCGTCGATCGTGTAAACCGGGGTGCGGTTGACGGAGACGATGACGTCGTTCGGCTGAATGCCGATCTGCTCGGCGAAGCTTTCGGTCTCCACCTTCGAGACGCGGACGCCGCGCTTGTCGTCGAGGTTCATCTCGGCGCGGTCGGTTTCCGGGATGGCGACGATGCCGACGCCGAACTTGGCGGTGGAGGTAGAGGACACCGTGGTGGGCTCGTCTGTCAATTCTCGGCCTCCGGCAACGCGTAAGTCTTTGGCGTACACTTTGAGCCGGTCTTCGATGGTGATACTGAAGGTCATCCGCTTAGGATCGCCCTTGGCGTCCATGCGCTCGCCTTCCACCTTCGCGGTCGAGCCAACGGAAGCTTCCGAGACGCGCGACATCAGGTCGTCGCCATCTTTGAAGGGCTTGCCGTTCATCGACAGTAGAATGTCTTCCTTGCGGATACCGGCCTTCTCGGCCGGACCACCCGGTTCCACTGAGTCGACAATCACGCCACCGGTGAGCCCAAGAGCCTTAAAGGTTTCGGTCTTCGTTTGTTTCGCAAACCGGATGCCGACCGAACCACGAACTACGCGGCCATGCTCAATGATCGAGTTGTAAACCTTGGCCGCCATGTTGACGGGCAGGGCGAAGCCGATGCCATTGTAAGTGCCGGTTTCGGTGGCGATCATGGTATTGATGCCGATCACTTCGCCGTTGCGATTCAGCAGCGGCCCGCCGGAGTTGCCGGGGTTAATGGCGGCGTCGGTCTGGATAAAGCGCTGAAACATCTGGGCGCCGTTGATGTCGCGGCCCTTGGCGCTGACGATGCCCACGGTGACCGAGGTTTCGAGGCCGAATGGCGCGCCGATAGCGACGGCCCAGTCGCCCACTTGGACGCCGTCGGAGTTGGCGATGCGGATGGGTTCGAGCGGCTTGCCGGTAGAAATCTTAAGCACCGCGATGTCGGTCTCTTTGTCGGTGCCGATTACTTTGGCCTTGTATTCGGTGTCCTGGTTAGGGAATTTGACGAAGATGTGGTCGGCCTTGTTCACCACATGGTCGTTGGTGATGATGTAACCGGCGCGGTCGACGACGAAGCCCGATCCCGAGCCCTGGCGTTTCGACGGAGGCGGCATCGGCATGCCTTGGCCGCCGCCACCCTGGCCGAAGAAGCGGCGCAGCATGTCCATCTGATCCTCATCGCCTTCCTCCGCATCGGGGGCCGGAGCATTGCGCGGCATACGGCGCGAAGTGGTGGAAGCCTTCGGCGTATAGTCGGTGCGGATGTAGACCACGGAGGGCTCTACGCGTTTGGCGAGTTCGGTGAACTCGTTGGCGACCTTGGTGGCCGGGGGGATTACCAGCGGGGTAGCGTCGGGCGCGGCTTGGCTTTCCTTGGCCGATACCGAAGTGCTGACCATCGTGCCGATCAACACTGCTACGGAGAGCGTGAAGACCAGCAAACTGGTGGAAAAGATTTTCTGTTGCTTCAACTTGGCAAACATGTTGGTGCAAACTCCTCAATATACTAAGTGACTGAATAAACGCCGATTCAACACCGGCAAAAAGCTCACGAACTCAACCGGGCTCGCTTTAGTGGATGTTTCCCAAGCCAGGATAGTTTCAATTCCACGACCAGGATACCGGCCAAAATGAAGGCGGCACCCGCGGCGGCGCGCGGAGGAATCTTTTCCCCGGCCCAAGCCCAGGCGAAAAGGCAAGCAAACACGGGTTCTAAAGCGAACAACAAAGCCGCCCGGGTGGCCGGCACCGTCTGTTGCGCCCAGCTTTGCAGGCCAATGGCAATGGCCGTCGCAAAGACTCCCGTCAATATTATGGCGAAAACGACGCCCGAAGACCAGACAATCCGTGGCGTCTCGAAAAGCAGGCAAGCTATCGCCAAAGCTAAGGCGCATACCGTAAGCTGTAGTAAGGTAGACACCTGCGGGTCGCCCGCACGGGCTGCTTCGCCCGTCACCATAATGTGCCCGGCAAACACCACGGCACAGCCCATGGTGAGCGCGTCACCGAGACTCGGCGCCTGCCAAAGATCCTGATTCATCGTCATTAAAGCCATCCCGAACGTCGCCAGCCCGATCCCCATCCACTCTCGCGGCCGAGGACCTACCCGATTGACGAGCGAACTGAGCAAAGGTACCAACACAATGTACAGCCCCGTGAGAAAAGCGCTCTTCGAGATGGTAGTGAGCCGGAGGCCCGCCGTTTGGAGCGCCATGCCGACCATGAGCAGCCCGCCGCCCGCCGCACACCAGCGCAACTGCGCCGCCGGATAGCGGTACTGGAGCAGCCGCGGCGATAGGACCAAGGCGAAGGCGACCGCCGCCAGCGAGAAGCGCAGCGTGAGGAACAGCAGCGTCGACACTTGGCTGAGCGCGTCCTTCACCACGACGAACGAAATCCCCCAGATGACCGTGGAGGCGACCAGCGCCCATTCGCCTCGGCTCATGAAGGGTTCTGCAGCAGGTGGGCCAGCGTTAACAGGACCCGGCGCAAAGCCAGGTCGCGATTCTCGGGATGGAACCACTCGCCGGGGGTGTGGGCACCGCCGCCTTGGCCGCCGGCGCCGATGGAGACGGCCGGTAGCCCAAGCGAAAGGGGGATATTGGCATCGGTGGAGGCGCAATCGGGCAGCGAACGGATGCCAAGGAAGCTATCGACGGCGTGCAGAGCGCCCAGTAAAGCCGAATCGGCCGGCAGGGCGCCCCCGGGGCGAAAGCCGATTTCGCGCAGCTTGGCGGTAACGCGGGGCGGCTTACCGGGAAAGGGAGGGATGCGGCCGTTTTCGATTTCGAGGGCGCGCTCCACGCAATCGGTGAGCAGTTCGGCGAGTTCGTCCAGACGATAGGTGCTTTCCGAACGCAGGTCGAGCTTGGCGCGGGCCTCGGTGGGGATGGAGTTGATGGAAGCGCCGCCTTCGATGATGCCGAAGTTGAAGCTGGCGCGGGGCTCGCCGGTGGTGAAGAGGGCGGCGAAACTGGCGACGACTTGGGAGAGCGCGTGAATGGGGTTGGCGACGCCGAAATCGGCCCAGGAGTGGCCACCGGGGCCGGTGAGTACGATCTCAAAGCGGCGGGAGCCCAGGGCTTTGCTGGTGATATGGGCGGAGCCGGGTCCGTCGAGTACCAGGAACGTCTGGAGCCGCGAGGCCAGCGATGATTGGCGGCAGAGGTAGCGCATGCCGCTCAAGTTGCCTTCGCCTTCTTCGCCGACATTGGCGCAGAGCACGACGCGGGCACCGCCCAGATGGTCGATGGGTTCGTCGCGCAGGGCGCGGGCGAGCGCGAGCAAACCGGTGAGCCCGGCGCCATTGTCGGCGACGCCGGGGCCATAGAATTTGCCGTCGGGCCCGATGCGGATGTCGTCGTTTTGGCGGGGGGCGAGCACGGTGTCGAGGTGAGCGGTGACGGCGATCAGGTTCTGGCCGCCGGGGTCGCCGTAGGGGAAGCAGATGACGTTGCCGGCCCGGTCAAGCTTGGCGTCGGCGCCCATGCCGCGGAATTGTTCCAGCATCCAGCCGGCGCGTTTCTGTTCGAAGAAGGTGGGGGCGGGGATGCGACAGAGTTCGAGGTGCTGGGCGTTGATCCAGGCGCGTTCGCGCGCGAAGAAGCGGAGGGCTTGGCGAAGTCCATCGGCCGAGGCGAGGTCGGCGGTGAGGGGCGAGGTGCGGCGGAGTAGAGCCACCTCTTTAGTGTACTCAGGTTCGGAGCGAAGTGACGAAACGAACCGGGAAGTGATTGATTTCATTGACGGAGACTTCGAAACCGGCCAGGAGGCCGGTCCCTCGATTTGAGCTGGCTTTAGTTTAGCAGGCGCGGGGAAGGGAATTGGCGTAAGTGTTTGATTGGATTGGGGGAAAGGCTTGTGATTTAGAGGCCCAGGTCAGCCAGGGTGATGGCGAAGGCGTATTGGTGGAGTCCGAGGTTGGGGACGAGGTGCAGTCCGGTGGCGTCGTACGTATAGAACTGCTTCTCAATGGGTTCGATTAGCCAAATGTGCGCGATACCCCAGTTGCTGTATTCGGCGAACTTCTTTAAGGTCTCGGTGAGGCGATCGTCGGGCGAGGCGATTTCGATGGCGACGAGTGGGGGCGTTTGCGGGACGGGCTCCTTGGGTTCCTCGCCCGCGAAGACGGCGACATCGGGGATGCGGTACAGGTGCTCCTGGCGTACCGCGAGGCGAACTTCGGTCGCAATAAATAACGGATATCGCTTGATCAAGGTACCAAAAAGGATGCAAAGGAGTGCTTGCACTTTGCTATGCAGATAAGTAGGCATGCCGCGTTCGACTAACTCCCCTTCCACGTATTCGCGATCGAGTCCATCGAAGGACATTGCGAGATATTCCGCCGGTGCGATGAGCGCCAGAGTCGCCATAGCGTTATCTTACTCCATCTCACTCCGAAGGCGCTTATGCGGCGGCGCTGGTGCGGCGTTGGCGGTCGGCGGTGTAGAGGCGGCGGAAGATGGGGTCGGCGATGCGGTTGGCTTCGTCGGCGGAGTCGAACAGGGGCAGCGGGCGTTCTTTGCGCGGACGAAGGCGGAGGGGGGCGACCCGGAACTCGAGGTCGGTGACGAGGTGGGGCCCAATCAGCGTGGAGAGTTTGCGCAGGATGTCGGGGGTGATGGCGGTGAGTTGCTTGCGCCAGATGGCGTCTTCCACTTCGATGACGAGCGTCCGGCGGACAAGGCCCGCGTATTGGCTATGGCCGGCGATAATCTTGCCCACGGCGAGGGGCCAGACCTCGCGGGTGAGGTCCTCCATGGGGAGGGAATCGGATTTCATTTTGGCCAGCAGCCGGGTGACTCGTTCCATAGCAAAAGGGCGAGGGACAGAAAGCCTTTCAAAAAACAATGTGCTGTGGGGGACCCCCAAACGAGGGCATTCAGCGGCAAGTTCGGGGGGGAGAACCGCTCCAGGAGTGTAGCATGTAGGGGATGAACTGCAAGCTGATTTTGGCCTCCGCCTCCCCCCGCCGGAGGGAACTCCTTGATAACGCCGGAATTGTTTTTTTCGTGCGCGTGGTCGCGGTGGATGAAAGAAGAGGCGAAGGTGAAACGGCGGTGGGATATGTCCGCCGATTGGCGGAAGCGAAGGCGCTGGCCGTGGCTCGCGAGGACGAATCGGAATGGGTATTGGGGGCCGATACTACGGTGACGGTGGCGGGACACGTTCTCGAAAAGCCTTTAGATGCAACAGATGCGGCGCGAATGTTGAAATTGCTCGCCGGGAAGTGGCACGAAGTGATTACCGGGATCTGCCTGGCGGGCCCAAACGGGCAAGTGGTGGTAGACCATGCCGTGACCCGTGTGAAGTTCGTCGCGTTGAGCGCAAAGGAGATCGCCGATTACGTGGCCACCGGCGAGCCCTTCGACAAGGCGGGAGCCTACGGGATCCAAGGCCGGGCGTCCTGCTTTGCGGAGCGGATTGAGGGGTGCTACTTCAACGTGGTGGGGTTGCCGGTTTCGCTGGTGGCGAGACATCTGCGGGTACTGCTACCCGCATAAGGGGGGAAAGCGCTAGATTGGAGTCATGAGGAAGCAAGTGGTCGAACTGATTGCAGCCTTCGAGTCTTTACCCCTCTCGGACCAGCAACCCTTCATCAGTGAGCTCGGGCGTCGCCTCGACCGGCAAGAGTTATCCAACGCTTTCGAGCAGGCCTTACCCATCATTGCTCATGCGATTGGTGTTTTTGGCGACGAATCGAAAGCCGCCCATTGGCTCACCACGCCTTTATTGATCTTCGAGAATCGATCCCCGGCGGCCCTGATCCAAGAGCCGGGAGGACGGGAGAGGGTGGAGGCGACACTCGGCCGGATTGAACACAATCTCCCATCCTAATGGCCGTCCTGATGGTGTTTCTCAACGCGAATAAGGATGATTGCGCAGCATCGTAAAAGCCCGGTAGATCTGCTCGGCGAGGATGGCGCGAGCGAGCTCGTGGGTGAAGGTCATCGAAGAGAGCGAAAGGAGTAGGTCGGCGCGGGTGCGCTGGTCGTCGGTGAGGCCGTCGTGGGCGCCGATCAAAAATACCAGGTCGCGGCCGTGTTGCTCGTGTTGGGCGAAGATTTGGGCGAATTGGGCCGAGTCCAGCGGTTTGCCGGCGGGGTCGAGGAAGATTTTGCGGGCGGTGGGGTGTTTGGCGAAGAGGTCGAAGCGGGCGGGGTCGATTTCGCGCATTTCGCAGGCGGTGAAGCGGGTGGTGCGTTTGACGAATTCGGCGGCGAAGGCGTTCATGCTGGCATCGCGGGGTTTGCCGATGAAGTAAAGAAAGACTTTCATCCTATTCCTCCCATGGTAATTGCAGTAAGCTCAAGGATTGCCACCTGTGGAAAATCATACTCTCGAGATCCGCCTGGGCGATGGCGAACGCAGAACCCTGCCGCTGGAGCAGAATCAGTACTCCTTGGGCCGGGCGGCGACCAACGACCTGAGCTTTCCGGACGATATCGGCCTCTCGCGCCAGCATGTGGTGATCGAGCGGTCCGGCACCGCTAGCGGCTGGTGCGTGCGGGACCTGGGCAGTAAGAACGGCACGCTGCTGAATGGGCAACCGCTCAAAGGGTCGATGAGCTTGCATCCGGGCGATCTGATCACCTGCGGGCAACTGTCCATGGCTTTTTCGCCGCCGCAGGACCGGACGGTGGTCTTTTCGGCGAGCGGGCAGGCGCCGCAGGGCACCATCTTTACCTCCCTGGCCGGGGCCTTGTCCACGGCCGCTTCACCGGGCGGCCTGGCGCGTCAGGTGGATGCGCTGGTACGGGCCGGGCAAGAGCTATCGGGCCATCGGCCGCTGAAAGAATTGTTCGCGATGATCCTGAATCTGGCGCTGGACGCGGTGGAAGCGTCGCGCGGCGTGCTGATGACCTGGGAGGGGACGCGGTTGGTGGTGCAGGCGGCGCGCGGCGATCACTTCGAGATCTCCACTTTTGTCCGCAACCAGGTGATGGACGAGCGGAAGAGTTTGCTGGTGCCCGATACGCTGCTCGATTCGGCGTTGCGCGAGCAACAAAGTATTGTGCAGCAGCAGATCCGGTCGCTGTTAGCGGTGCCGTTGCAGACTTCGGACCGGGTGATTGGGTTACTGTATGTGGATGGGTCCGGCTTTGTGCGGCCATTTACGACCGAGGACCTGAGTTTACTGACAGTGCTGGCCAATATCGCGGCGATTCGGATTGAGCAGGCGCGCTTACTCGAAGTGGAAATTATGGAAGCCACTTTACTGCGCGACATGGAGCAGGCGGCCGAGTTACAAAGGAAGTTACTGCCCGGAACGGCGCCGGACGTGGTGGGCTATGTGCTCGAAGGTTATAACTTACCCTGCCGGACGGTGGGCGGCGATTATTACGACTTTGTGCCTTATTCGGACGGACGACTGGCCATTCTGGTGGGCGATGTTTCGGGGAAGGGCATGCCGGCGGCGCTGCTGATGTCGTCGTTGCAAACGGCGGTGCACTTACTGGCGGAAGATTCGCCGGCGCCCCTGGCGATGGTGAACCGGCTGAATCGTTTGTTGTGCGCGAAGAAACTCGGCAACCGGTTTATTACTTTCTTCTTCGGCGTGTTGGATCCGGTAACCGGGGTGCTTGAGTATGTGAACGCGGGCCACAATCCGCCGCTGCTGCTGCGGGCGGATGGAAGCGTCGAAGAGTTGGCGGCCACGGGCCTGATTTTGGGCATCATTCCGCTGGCCGTCTACGCGAGTGCCTCCACCGAAATGGGGCTCGGCGACCGGTTGGTGCTCTTTAGCGACGGCATTACGGAAGCCGCGCCGCCCCACGATTTGGACAATGAATACGGCGAACTTCGGCTGACCGAGTTGGCCCGCCGCCGGACTCCGATGGATGAGATCTCGGCGAGCGTGCTGGCTTGGTGCGCCGGCGAGACGACCGACGACCTCACCCTGGTGATTATAGATCGCCTGTGATAACCTGCGGGCCTATGCGCGCGCTATTTTTTTTACTGTGGAGCTTGCCCATGCTGGCCGCCAATCCTTACTCCGTTTTCCGCGGACTCACCGACGGCATCGAGACCGTCACCTTAAAAGACGATGTGCGTCACCAGGAAGTGAAGATCGTTCCCAGCCTCGGGAATAACTCTTATTCCTATCTGGTGAATGGGCACGAAGTCTTCTGGTCACCCTATAAGTCGCTGGCGGAGTTTAAGGCCAAGCCGGCGAACTTGGGCAATCCGTTTTTGGCGCCGTGGGCGAACCGCATCGATGGGCTGACTTACTCGGCCAATGGGAAGCAATATCATTTGAATCCGGATTTGGGGAGTTTCCGTTCCGACGGCTTCAAGCAACCGATCCATGGCTTGGTAATGTATGCGCCGTGGAAAGTTGTGCGGGCGGAGGCGAATGGGCAGGCGGCTTGGGTCACCAGCCGGCTTGAGTTCTGGCGAGAGCCGGCGTGGATGGCGCAGTTTCCTTTTGCGCATAACTTAGAGATGACTTACCGGTTGTCGAACGGCGAACTCGAAGTCATCACCACGGTGGAGAACTTATCGACGCAAGCAATGCCACTGTCGCTGGGGTATCACCCGTACTTTCAAGTGCACGATGCGCCGCGTGACGCCTGGCAAGTCCACTTACCGGTGAAGAGTAAGGTGACCTTAGGGCCGACCTTAACGCCGACCGGAGAAAAGACGGCGATGACCGCTTCGGGGCCGTTGGGATTGCAAGGCGTGACGCTCGACGATGTTTACACCGATTTAACGGCGGACGTCAAGGGGACGACCGAGTTTTGGGTGAAGGGCAAGCAGCAGCAGGTGAGCGTGATTTACGGGCCTAAGTATCCGGTAGCGGTGGTGTATGCGCCGCCGGGAAGAAATTTTATTTGTTTTGAACCCATGACCGGCGTGACGAACGTCTTTAACTTGGGAGCCCAGGGGAAATTTCCCTTGCAGAGTGTGCCGGCGGGCGGCAGTTGGCGGGAGAGTTTTTGGATCCGGCCGGCGGGATTTTAGCCTCGCGGTACAAACGTTTACCATTGGGGGCGCTACACCCCGGGGAAATCTGGGTTTCGTTAAACCAGGGCCAGCAACTGGCCGATATGTCTAAAGAGACTAGGTTCGAGGAGACGCCGCTTGAGAATTTACGTAGGATTGGCGACGGTACTATGGGCGCTGGGGCCGGCTACGCTAACGGCGCAAATCGAGCTGCCGCGCGAATTTGCCCCTGAATTTTCGAAGCGCGTGAAGGCGAATGCCGCCGTTTCGCGGCCTTTGTGGATTTCTCTCGCTGGCAAGCGGGTGTTTGGAAACCGAGCCCATGTGGTGGTGCAGGTGCCGGACCGTTCCCAAACGCCGGTCGGCTTGCGCTTACTGGAACCGTTGGGCGAAGGGTACTATGTGGCGGGGCTCGACCTTACTTCGGCGCTGGGCGTCGAAATGCTCGCGGGTCGGACGAGTGCGGGCGGGCTCAACGGCGTGATCGCGATCGAGCCCGAGGACAAGCTCGATGGCTCGTTTCTATCGACCGATGCGACGTTGAATCGCCTGCCGGCCTGGGCCTCCGATGAGAGCAATGGTGAGACGGTGCGGGCGGAGATCATGCTTTCGTATCACGCCGATGTCGATGTCGACGAAGCACGTCGGGAGTTGCGGGCCCTCGGGGTGAGCATCCTCGAAGATTCGCCCTACTTTCAGCATTTCGAAGTGCGGGTGACGCCGGCGCAGTTGCGGCAGTTGAGCCAAGCTGATTGGGTGCAGTTTCTGGAGCCGTCGCCGCCCCCGCCGCAGACTAAGGACAACGCGATTTCGGCGCGGGTGATCGGCGACGACAAACTGCATTCGGACCCTTTTTCGCTCACCGGTAAGGACGTCAACATCGGCATCTTCGACGGCGGGATTGTGGCGGCGCATACCGAGTTCGTCGACCGCTTGACGAATGTCGACCGCGGCACGGTGAGTTCCCATGCGACGCACGTGGCGGGAACGATAGTGGCAGCGGGCAACGACCCGAAGCTGAAGGGGATGGCACCGGCGGCGAAGCTGTTTAGTTGGAGCTTTCAGAATGTGCCCGCTAAAATGGAGCGCGGCATCACCGACCAGGGCATTTCGGTGGCGAATAACTCGTGGGGCGACGCGATTTCTGAGGCGGGTGGCACCTGTGGCCGCTACGGCACTTACGGCACGGCCGAGCGCGACTATGACCGGTTGGTGCGCGATAAGAATCTGACGATTGCCTTCGCGGCGGGCAATGATCGCGACTGGACCGACTGTACGATTCTGCCGCGGGCCGGCTTTTACACGATTGGGCGGCCGTCGACGGCGAAAAATATCATCACGGTGGGGGCGGTGGAAGAAAAGCTGGCCGCGGCCGATTTTTCGAGCGCCGGGCCTATGCGCGACAGCCGGATCAAGCCAGATATTGTGGCGATGGGCGTGAATGTTGTTTCGACCTTCCAGACCAACCGGTCGCAGCCGTTGAGTGGGACCTCGATGTCGACGCCCGCGATCACCGGGACGGCGGCCTTGATGGTGGAGCGCTTCAAGACGAAGAATGAGGGCAATCTGCCGAAGGCCGCCCTCATCAAGGCGGCGCTGCTGAATACGGCGCGCGACTTGGGCAACATCGGGCCAGACTATGTCTATGGCTATGGGCTGGCGAACGCCCCGGAGGCAGTGAAGGCGCTCGATGAGCAGAGCTACGCCATCGATCAGGTGACGGCCGGCGCGACAAAGCTTCATCCGATTGAGGTGCCCGCCAATAGCCCCGCGCTGCGCGTGATGCTGGTCTACTCCGATGCCGATGCTGTGCTGACTACGGCTTCGGTGATTACGAATCACTTGGAACTGGTGCTAACTTCGCCCGACGGGGCCAGCAAGAAGTTGCCCCTGCGGTTGACCCCAACGAACCCGGTGGCCACGGCGGTGGAGCGTGCCGACGACCGCGACAACGTGAAACAGGTGGTGGTGGCGAATCCAGCGGCGGGTAGTTGGAAGGCCGAAGTCCGCGGGGCTGAAGTGCGCACCGATTCGCAAGAGTACGTCATCACCTGGAACTTGGCAGAGAACCCCGTGCCGCCGTGCAGCTTTACGCTCTCGCCGAAGTCGCAGGTGGTGACCGAGAAGGCCGATTTCGCCTTGCTCACCGTAACTACCGGCAATCACTGCGACGGTTGGACGGCCGAGGATTTGCCCTCCTGGGCGAGGATTACTGGCCCCAGCATGCGGCAGGGGACTGACCTGGTGAAGCTGGCCGTTTCCGCCAACGACAGCGAAGCGCCGCGCGTGGCCAAGATCCGCGTCGGCGACCGGACCATCAAATTGGTGCAAAGCTTCCGCTGCCGTCCCATTGAAATCACGCCTGGGCTTACCGTGGAGGGCGACCTCAGTGACCGGGACTGCTTTTTCGACAAAGCCGTCAATGCCTATTCAAAGCTCTATACTTTCGAGGCCAAACAGGGGCAGGCGGTGAACGTTGTGCTGCGATCGCTGGACGTCGACACCTACCTGGTGCTGCTGGCGCCCAACGGCAGTATCTACGCCACCGATGACGATGGCTTCGAGCCTTTCGGCAGCGATTCCCGTTTACCGTCGCGGTCCGGCAATCTGAAGCTGCCCGTCGCCGGCACGTACACCATTGTCGCCACCACCTTTGACCCCGAAGAGGCCGGTGCCTTTACCGTGCGCCTCGAACTCGCCGACGTGGCCGGCGCGCGCCCGATTGCCCCGGCGAAGATTGTGGGCTGCCCGGCTACCGTGTCGGGCACACTCAGCGACGGTTCTTCGCGGCTCGGCCGGCGGGGCGATCTCTACCCCACCCAGGTCTACCAATTTCCGGGCCGGATCGGGCAGGAGGTGACGGTGGAAGTGTCGAGCGCCACTGTCGACACGTTCGTTTACCTGCTCAGCCCCAGCGGGGCAGTGGTCGGAACCGGGACGGATACCGATGGCAGTGGCAAGGCGCGCGTCTCGGCCGTGTTGCGCGACGCGGGGACCTTCAGTGTGGAGGTGAGCTCGTTCTCGCCCTTCGCCCGCGGCGATTTCACCCTGAAGGTGGAAGGCTGCACGCGTCCCTAAATCGGACAGTGTGCGGCACTGGTGCGCCTGAGGGATGAAACTTTCTCCATAGTCTGGTAAGCTTACCTAAATTGGGTCTGATTTTCTGCTCATAAGGAGATAGTCTATGTTGCTTCCAGCTCTGCGTAGAGCCACGGTTAACGCTTTGGCCGTGCTCACGTTTGCTCTCGCTGCCTTTGCTCAGTCCGATAATGCCACAATTAGCGGCATCGTCAAGGATCCGAGCGGCGCGGCGGTCACAAACGCTAAGGTTAGTCTGCGTAACGAAAACACGGCGTTCGAACGCCAAGCCACTACTAATAATGACGGTTTTTACACCGTCACCAACATTGCCCCCGGCTATTACACGGTTACCGTGGAAGCCACGGGCTTTAAGAAAACTTCCACCACCCGCAACAAGCTCGATGCCGGTGTGCCGATCGCGGTCAATATCGACCTGTCGCTCGGCCAGTTGAGCGATACGGTTACCGTCGAGGCCAGTGCGGCTCAGGTGAACACCGAGTCCGCCACGGTCGGCAAGACCGTCGAGCAGGCGCAAATTCAGAACCTGACGTTGAATGGCCGCAACCCGCTGTTCGCGGCGCTCTTGCGTCCGGGTGTCCGCGGTGGTGGCCCTCTGTCCGGTTTCAGCTTTGGCCTGTCGAGCGGTGGCTTTACCATCAACGGTGGCCGTTCGCAGGATTCGCTGATCACCGTCGACGGCGCGGTGGCCATTCGTACGCGCGCCAACGGCACGTCGATCGGTACCGCCGACGCCGACACCGTGCAGGAAGTGCAGATTTTGGCCGCCAACTATTCGGCCGAGTACGGACGGTCCGGCAACGGACAGATCCGCATGGTGACCCGTTCGGGGCAGAAGGATTTCCACGGCACGGGCTATGAGTTTTTCCGCAACAGCCAGTTGGACGCCAATAGCTGGACGCGCAACCGTTCGCCGCTCACCAACTTTACGGCCCCTTTCCGCTATAACCAGTTTGGCTACAATCTGTCCGGTCCGGTGATGATCCCCAAGATCTTCAACAAGGAGCGCGAGAAGCTCTTCTTCCTGTTCGCACAGGAATGGGTGCGCTTCCGCCAGGACGTGAACAACGGCGGCCAGCGCGTGCCTACCGCGGCGATGCGCAACGGAGACTTCAGCGAACTGCTCGGCAGCAACCTCTTCTACGGTGCTCCGCGGGTGATCAACGATCCGCAAACCGGCACGCCCTTCCCGAATAACGTCATTCCCCCGAACCGCCAGAGCCCTAATGGCATGGCGTTCCTGCGGGCCTATCCGGCACCGAACGGCATCTTCCCGGGCAACGCCAACTTTTTCCAGGTGCGCCCCCAGCCGCAGAACCAGCGCAAGGACACCATCTCGATTGACTACAATCCCACGTCGAACCAAGTGGTTCGCTTCCGCCACTCTAACTTCGCCTTCGACGTGGCGAACGGCTTCGCCGGCGGCTTCGACTTCGCGCCCGCAGCTTTAGATCGTCCGAACAAGACGGCTAGTCTGTCGCACGTGTGGACGCTGAGCCCCACCCTGATTAACGAAGCGATGATCACTGGCTCCAATGACCGCGTGACGATCGCCGTCCAGCGCCAAGGCCGCTTTCAGCGCTCGGTGAACAACATCACCTACCCCTATCTCTTCAGCGATCCCAAGGAAATTCCGGACAAGATTCCTACCGTCGTCATTCCGAACACCGGCACCATCGACGGCGGTCCTTACCCGGCCAGTTCCGCAGGCCCCGTCTACACGTTCTCGAACAACATGACCAAGATCGCGGGCAACCACACCTTCAAGTTCGGTGTGATGTTCGAGCGTTCCGGCCAGAACGACTTTGACCAGATCAATGTTGCCGGTGTCCCCGGCGGCACCAACAACCAGAACGGCCGGTTCGAGTTCAACGACGTACGTCCGGGCGGCGCGCCCGGCACGGGCACCGGCCTCACCAACGCCGCGTTGGGCCTGTTCTCCACCTACGCCGAAATCGGCACGCGTAGCTACACTCCGTATCGCAGCAACATGGTCGAATTCTTCGGTCAGGACAGTTGGCGCGTCAGCCAGAAGCTGAAGCTGGAACTGGGCTTCCGTGGCACCTGGCAGCAGGGCTATTACAAGTCCCTCTGGGGCAACATGGCCTACTTTAGCCCTAAGAACTACGACGCCGCGCAGGCCGCGGTGTTGGATCGCGCCACCGGTAACGTCTTGAGCGGCAACCGCTTCAACGGCGTCCGGATTCCGGGTACGGGCGTTCCCGACGCTGGCAAGGGTCGCGTTCCGGCCCTCGACTCTGGTCTCTTCAATAACTTGTTCGACGGGGGAAATGGCTTCCCCGCGGCCAGTCAGATGAACTTCATGCCGCGCTTGGGCCTCGCCTACACGCTGACGCCGAAGCAAGTCATCCGCGTCGGCTTCGGTGGCTTCGTTTCGCGCCCCGGCGTCTACGACAGCGTCTTCCTCGGCGGCAACCCGCCCTTCCAGCCGATGGCTTCGGTGACCAACGGCAATGTTGACCAGCCGGGCGGCGCCACGCGCGTGAACTTCCCGCAGTTCTTCATGACCATCGACCCCGCCTACAAGATCCCGCTCTCCTATCAGTGGAACGCCACCTATCAGCGCGAGATCGGCTACGGCACGACGATGGAATTGGGCTACGTCGGCACCGTCGGCAATTTCCTGGCTCGCGAACGCGACCTGAACCAGTTGCCCACCGGCACCACGTTCCGGCCGGAGAACGCCGGGGCCAACGTCAACTTCCAACGCCCCTTCAAGGGCTTCGCCAACATCCCGATGCTGGAGCATTCGGGCCGCAGCACCTATCATGGCCTGCAACTCGAAGTGAATCGCCGCTTCGCCAAGGGCTTGCTGTATAGCTTCAGCTACACGCTGTCGAAGACGATGGACAACAACTCGGGTCCGCGCGACGGCTTCTATGACACCTTTAACCAGAGCCTCAACTGGGGCAAATCCGCCAACGACACCCGCCACATCGCGGTGGCCAGCGTCGTCTACGAACTGCCCTTCTTCAACAGCGCCAACACCAACAAGGCCTTGCGCGCGGTGGCGGGCGGTTGGCAGATCATGGCCGTCAACCAGTGGCAAACCGGTACGCCGATCACCGTCGGCAACGGCGATGATTACCTGGGCATTGGCTCCACTAATTTCAAGCCCTGGAACCTGAACTTCACGCCGGATAACTCGGGCCGCAAGTTCAGCGATGTTACCGCGGCCGGCAACTACGTCGGCGAGCCGAACTTCTACTTCCCGGTGTCGAACGGCACCCAGTCGTTGGCCACCCGGCCGGCGAATGGTACCTTACCGAACCAGAACCGGAACTCGATCGGCTTCAACAACCCGGGCTTCCAGAACTGGAACCTGGCCACGTCGAAGACCTTCAGCATCACGGAGCGCATGCGCGTCACCTTCCGTGCCGAAGGCTTTAACTGGATCAACCATCCGAACTGGGGCGGCGTCGACACCAACCCGACGGCGGCCACTTTCGGCAAAATCACCGGCAAGGGCAGTGAGCGCACCCTGCAAATGAGCTTGCGCTTCGCGTTCTAGACGGCGTCCTAAAAATGGGAAAAGGCCTGCCTTTGGGCAGGTCTTTTTCTTTGTGTGCCGAGCATGTTCGACAGCTTGAAGGTGAAAGTCCTTTTCACAACCTGATGGAGGTGAAGTGATAGCGAGCGCAAGGGCGTCGTCGCGAGGCGGGTCTGAAAGAAGCGTGGAGCAAACGTACGAGCCGATGTACAAGAACCGGATTAGAGGCATACGGTGCCGGACGAGCGGGCAAATGATCGCGAAGTCCATATCCATCAAGGGCGCTGGTTGTAGATCCGGCGGTTGCGTGCGGAAGGCGGTCGAACTTACCTCGGGAGATCTGCCGTTTGTCTCGGATTCGAGACTGAGGGTTGAGCAATCGATCCTGACCGGACGGCAGAAGTCAGCAGAGGGCGTATTAGGCACGGAAGTGCTGAAGGCCCGAACGGTCCCCGCAAGGGGTTAATGGGAGCGGCAAGTAAGCAGCGTAACTCATGAGCGACAAGCGGCAGAATATCCAGCTAGTGTTGGCCTTCGACCAGGAGGATAGAGGTGAAGCCTCGAATGACTTGGTGGAAGGGACCGAATCGCTTGCGGCGAAGCGCGGGACAGAAAGCCCGGCCATTGGCGAACAGTTGATGGAGGAAGTCTACGAGCGGGAA
>JBBQQS010000041.1:0-17736 GCA_038215525.1 Bryobacterales bacterium | reverse complement strand
ACGTTATTTTCGTCAAGCCCAATCACTCCGTTGTGTTGTCTGTCCCTCTCCACCGTGAACTCGCCCCAGGAATTCTACGTTCATTTATTCGTGCTTCCGGCCTGTCGGTCCCAGAGTTCCAAGACCTGCTGTAGCCGCTCGGCCAGGTATGGGGTGGCGGCGAATTAGTCGTTCGCAATTCACTCACCTTACATCCGGAGTCTTTCGGGTAGGCTCCTCATTAACTCAGGTAGCGTCAGGCTCTCTTACGATGGTGACCCACGCGCGCATACCGATTGCTGGATAGTCACCGATCCGGGATAGCTGCCCACGTGGCACGCGCGAGTCCCCCAAAAAAACAAAAACGGCGACGGGAGCCGAAGCCCCCGCCGCCGGGTTGGTTTGGAGTAAGAGCGAAGCCCCAGGGTTACTGGAGCACCGCCGTGAAGCTCACGGTTCCGGTAGCCGCCAAAGCCGCGCCCGGTGCCGCCGTGGCGTCGGTGGCCGTTACCACCACCGTGTAGGAGTTTGCCGAGAGAGCGCCGGCCGTAGCCGACACCACACCCGTGCTGCTATTCACCGTGAAGCCGGTGGTCGCCGTAGCGTAGGTCACCGCGCCGGTGTTACCCGTCGCTGTAATCGTGCGGACCGCGCCGCCGGCCGAAGCCGTCGGGCTGAGCGTGTTCGAAGGCGTCATCAAGAGGCCCACGTTGATCGCGAAGGTTACGGTGCCGGTAAGCGACGTGCCTGGCGTCGAGTCGGTGGCCGTGACGGTCACCGTATAGTTGCCAGCCGGGGTGAGGCCGGTGATGCCCACCACGCCGGAGTTGAGGTTGATCGTCATGCCCGTGGGCAGCGAACCGGGGCTCGTGATCGCGTACGTGTAGGGGAACACGCCGCCCGTTGCCGTTGCGGTGGTCACCGTGGCGTTGGTGGTTCCGAAAGTGCCTGTGAAGGGCGAAGTGCCGGCCGCCGTGAGGAACAAGCCGCCCGCGACGGTCAAAGTGAAGCGCACCGTACCGGTTACCGGGACATTGGCCGAATCGCTTGCGGTGGCCGTAATCAGATACGTCCCCGAAGTGTTGGCATTCGGCGTGCCGGAGATTGCACCCGTCGTCGTGTTAAAGGTCAAGCCCGAGGGAAGCACGCCCGAGGTGATCGCGTAACGGTAGGCGCTTGTGCCTTCCGTCGCCGCCACCACGTTGTTCGAACTCGCCCAGGGCACACCCACCGTACCCGTCAGACCCGAGCCCGACGGACCGGTGACGCTCAGGCGAGGCGCTACCCACAGGTTCACCCCCGTCTGGCTCGACCGGCCACCGGCCGTGATCACCACCGGCAGTTGTACCGGCGCCGTCACCGTCGCTACCGTCGCGCCGTTCGCATCCGTGAACGATGCCGCGCCGTTGATCGGCAGTTTCGCGTTGATCTGGTAGAGGCCCGCGATGCTATCCGGCAGGAAACCCGCGTACGACACCGTCGCCGCCCGGCCGCCGATCGTCACCGTCGGGCTGTTCGAAGAGCCGCTGGCAATGCAGGGCACCAAGCGGTTGGTATTGAGCAGGGAGCTCAGCACCACCATGCCGTCGATCGTCGTCAGTGCGCTGCTCGCGGTAGCGTTGCGCGTCGTCAGGAAGCTCGACGTCGAGACGCAGTCCGTACCCCAAACCGCGCCGCCGCTCGTGCCCGTGCTCGCGTTATCGGCGCCCGTACTCGGTAAGCCCAAACCGGTCAGATAGATCTGCACCGTGTCCGAAATGCCGCCGGAAGCCGCGCCGGCATTGGTGCGGATTCCGGTCGGGTTCGTCGGCGTGATCACGGCCCAGTTCGTATCCAGAATCGCGCCATCGCCCTGTCCATTCGAGCCGATGGTGAACAAGCCGGGCGAAGTCGCCATCGCCGTCACCGTGTAGGGCGAGCTTACCCGCTGCGTGGCGCCCGTTAAGTAGCCAAAGCTCACCACCACGTTCACATCCGTGTCGGCGTAGGCCGAGAGCGCTGCCGGCGCCATTATGTTGATCTGGTTGTTGGTCGCAAATAGAATCGGAGCCGTCGCAATCACCACTGGCGTGCTGGCCGTGGTCTGGAACGTCACTACCGTCGAGCGCTGCGTCGCGCCAGCCGGATCCGGGCTCACCGAGCGCGGATAGGTCAACGTCGCCGCGTCCGGCGTGCCGTAGAGCAATTGCGAACTGCTGCAACCGCTTCCGCCGGATGAACAGAAGCTGGTGCCGAAGATCGAGATCATGTCATAGGGCGCCACGCTCGGCTTGGCCGGAGCGGTCACCTGTTGATAGGAAGAAGCGCTCGTCACCGCCTGGATGATCGGATTATTGCCGATCGTCAGCACCGCCTGCCCCGTCAGCGGGCAAGTGACGCCCGAGGGATTGCAGACGCCAATCACCACCGAACCGCCCGTACCGGTGAGGGCAAAGGGCAACGCGGCGTCAGCCACCGCCGGCACCACGATGGTCAGGATGATGTTCGAACCGTTCACCACATTCGCCTGCAAGTTCGTGTTGTTCACCAAGGCACCGTTTGAAACGATGCCGACCCGCGTGCGTAGCGCCGTATCGGCCGCGCTGACGAAGTCCGCTCCCGTCAACACCAGAGTAAATGTGGTGCCCGAGGCGGCCGTCGGCAAACTGGCGGGGCTGATGCCGGATACCGTGGCACCCGCGCCCTGGACGTTAATGTTGATGGTCACCACAATCGTGCGCGACGGGTTCCCCCACGTCAGCGTTACATTGCCGATCAGCGTCGTGCCCGGCGTCGCCGCGGCAAACACCAGCGGATCGAACGTGACGGGAATCGGCGAACCGAAGCTATACGCCAAGCCGCTCTGTTGGCTGGCCGCCACAATCGGCGCCAAGTTGCCACCCGTCGTCACCGTATAGGGAATCGGCGAATCGCTCGACACCGCCGTAATTAGCATCGTCGGCAACGCCGAACCCACCGTCCAGTTGATGTTGCGCGTCGTCCCCTCCGATACCGTTAAACGTGGCGCCGGATTGTTCACCGCCAAGGTGACCGGGATTGGGAGATCGCCAAAATTCGCCACCCGCAGCCGCACCGTCGCGCGGTAAATGCCCGCCGCCAGCGTCTCGGCCACCGACGTCGACGTGAAGCGCAGCGCCCGCGGTACCGTCGCACTCATTGAATCCGCCGTCAGCCAAATCGGCAGCGACGTGCTGTCCACCGTAAAGAAGGGCGTGCCCACCGAAGACGTGATCGCGACATCCACTCGGCCCGGCGTTCCCGAGCCTTTCACGTAAGTGAGCGATGCGGAACTCGGCAAGGCCGACAGGGTCGTCGGCGGCAGCACCCGTAGCGTCACGTTGATCACTTTGGCCGGCGCCGGCGCATTCAACAACGTCACCGTCGTCGTGTTGGTCGTACCCACCGCAAAACCGCCGCAACCCGCCGTCGGTGCGATGGCGAGCGTCACCGGCGTCGTCGAGCTCGGCGTCTGCTGCGTCGTCGGCGTCACGGTGGCCCACGCTGCCGCCGCTCCCACACTGCCGCCTGCCGAGGTATCCACCGTAAACGGCGTGCCGCCCAGGGCCGTCGTCAGCGGACTGCCCACGGTCACCGTTTGTGTCGGTCCTGCCGTATAGGTGCCGCCGGTCAAAACGCAAGTCAAAGCCACCGACGACGGGGTCGTCGTCAGCGGCGATGCCGTCGCCGTCACCACATGCGAAATCGACACCGTCGCGTTGTTCACGCTATTGGCCTGGAACCGAAACGAGACCGCGTTCGTGCCCGCCGTCGCGCCCGCGCATCCGGCCGCC
This sequence comes from Bryobacterales bacterium, assembly GCA_038215525.1. GTDB lineage: Bacteria > Acidobacteriota > Terriglobia > Bryobacterales > Bryobacteraceae > JALHNI01. Next base: position 13,966 of record JBBQQS010000041.1, on the reverse strand, counting down.
GAACGCACCGTATACGTGATCCCCGCCGCCTGATTCGCCGTCGTGAGCGATTGCACTGTTGGCGCCGTCACCACCACACCCGCCGGCAGCGTCCCCAATGCCACCGCAATCGCTGCGCCACCCGTCGCGATCGCCACCGTGGGCCTCACCACCACCGATACCGAGGCACCCGGTCCACTTACTGTGCTGCAGTTTAAAGTTACCGACGCCGGCGTAGCCGTCAACGTCGCTTGGAGGTTATTGGCTGAACCAAAAGCCATGGCTATGAGGAAACATGACGTAGAGAGCAGACTTCGCGCGCCCTCAACCTTCATCCTCCGAACATCTTGTTTTTTCATCTTGAGTAGTTCCTTCTCGCGGGCATAGATTGAGCGCGCACCGGACCCAACTGAGAGTCGAGGCAATCGCTTCCTTCGCAATCCATATCGGTCCACGAAAAGGAATGATGAGAAATTAACGTGCCGCATCGCGGCACGAAGGGAAGGGTGTAAGTGGAAAATTACGAATGTAGGCGGCCCAGTATCTGACTAGCCGGCCGCGTCAGCAACCGCTGACACGGGCGGCTCAATTCGGAGCGCGTTCAAAAATATCCGAGTCCTCACTTACCCGATGGAACGGCCGCGCGTCCTTCGTCAGGCGCGACCCGGGAGAATGATGTCCTGCGCGAGCGGAGATAGTGTAGTGTCTTTCAAAGGTACTCCCCCGCTTTCCGGATGGCTTCTTTGTCGGCATGGGACAGGTTAGAAGAACCATCAGCTCGGCATGAAACTAACTTCAGCTCCCCACCACGCCCACCAACGGCGAACTCGCCGACGCGTACAAACGCTTCGGCATCCGACCTGCCAAATACGCCAATCGCCCCCCGGCCACTGCGTACTTCATCGCCTCCGCCATCCGCTCCGCGTCGGAAGCTTCGGCCACGGCCGTGTTCATCAGCACCCCGTCGTAGCCCAACTCCATCGCCAACGCCGCATCTGACGCCGTGCCCACGCCGGCATCGACAATCAGCGGCACGCTATTAATCTTCTCCCGCAAAATCCGCAGATTCGTCACATTCTGGATCCCCAACCCGGACCCAATCGGCGCCCCCAACGGCATCACCGCCGCCGCTCCCGCATCGATCAGCCGCCGCGCATTGATCAAGTCATCGGTCGTATACGGCAGCACCACAAAGCCTTCTTTGGCCAACACTGTCGTCGCTTCGAGCAACCCGGCATTATCCGGAAACAAAGTCTCCGGATCGCCAATCACCTCCAGCTTCACCCAGTGCGACAACCCCACTTCACGGCCCAGCCGCGCCGTCCGGATCGCCTCGTCGGCCGTATAACAAGCCGCCGTATTGGGCAGAATGAAGAACTTCTCGCGGTCGATGAAGTCGAGCAGGCTCTCTTTGCTCTTATCGGTCAGGTTCACCCGCCGCACGGCCACGGTAACCACCTCGGCTCCGCTCGCCGCATGGCACCGCGCCATCTCCGGAAAGCTGCGATACTTCCCCGTGCCGATCATCAAGCGGGACCGGAAGGTCCGGTCCGCAATGCGAAAAGTATCTTCCATAGTTCTACTGGTGCGTGGGCGTCAACCGGCCCAGGGCCTCGGCCAGCAACTGCGCGATCTCCGGGGCCTGCCGGCGTTCGATGTCATGCCGATGCATGTAGTAGACCGGCTTGCCGTCCTGAAAAATCGCCATTGAAGGCGACGACGGCGGAAACTGGCCCAGGTGCTGGTCGCGCAAGTGCTCGGTAGCGTCGATGTCGCCGCCGGCGAACACCGTCACTGTCTTGGTGGGCTTATGCGCGCCCTGCAAAGCCATGCCCACGGCGGGCCGCGCCTTACCGGCGGCACAACCGCACACCGAATTGACGATCATCAGCACGGTGCCGCTTTGGGGCCCCAGCGCCGCATCCACTTCCGAAGGGGTCCGCGCCTCTTCCACACCGTATTTCGTCAAGTCCTGCCGCATCGCGGCGATCAACATCTCTGGATAAGCCATGGTGATTCCCCTACACTGGTAATTTCGGTCTCTCCTTACAGTATGCAGCGAATCCAGGTCTACCTCAAAGTCGTCATCGAAGTCGATGACGACGAACGCCCCGACCGGCTCACCGTCGAACTCCAACGCGTCCTCAAAAGGGTCCACGGCGTCCGCGAGGTGGAACTCACCAACTCCACCACCGAACCCTTCGATCCGCCGGACGAGGACTAGACATCGTAAACTGAGATCAGGAGACCGAAGTCCGATGCGTAACGCGATCCACACCCTGGACTTGCCTCGCTCCAATCGAACGCCCGACGAAGTCATCAACGAGATCTCTCTTCAGGAGCACCGTGTCGTAATCAGCAAGGACTCTGACTTCGTCGATACTTTCCTTTTGTTTGATGAGCCTTGGAAGCTACTTCTCGTTTCCACGGGAAACATCTCCAATCGCGATCTGAACTCACTGTTCAAGAACAACGTGGATCGGATTGCTGGCCAGTTCGACCAATTCGACTTTATCGAAATCAACCAATCGGGCTTAGTGTTTCACAGCTAACCCAGCCCACTCTCACAGAGCCGGCAAAACCCGCCGCAAATCCCCCGCCATCGCCATCATCACCTGCCGATTCTTCTCCGCCGGCAACTCCGAAATCACATACACCAGATGCTGCGCGCTCTCAAATCCCGCGATCTGAAAATTCCCCGCGCCCTGCTGATAAAACTCGATCCCCGCCTGCGCCAACGACGGCACCAGGTTCTTCGTCGAGAACGCCTCACCCGCCCGCCGCTCCGTCACCACCACGGACAAATAGCGATCCCCTTGTTGCATCACCAAGTGCACAAAGTCCCGCCCCTGCGCCTTACACTGATGCGCATCGAGCAACCGGTAATTCACCGGCACATGCGACTCCACCGCCGGCAACAACGCCGCATAGCGCGGCCCCAACTGCGACTTCATCGCCTCCAGCGACGACGGCTCCGCCTGCTGCTTCCGCATCATCGTGCAGTGCAGATGATCGGTCAACCCCACCGTCATGAACGAGCTCACCTGCTGTGTCAAGCCCCCAATGGTCGCATTCTCCTGCCGCCGCAGCGCAAAAAAACCGACCATCAGCACTGCAGCTGTCGCGGCCAAGCCCCATGCCGGGGCATGCCACCACACGCGGACCTTCTCCAGTTCCGCCTCCCGGATCGTCGCCCGCACCCGGCTCTCCAAATACGACGGCACCGGCTCCGACTCTACCGCTCGCTTCAACCGTGAATTCATACTCAACCCTTCGTCTCCTTGGGCGACCCGCCCACCCCATAATCCTTCGCCACCTCGTCCAAGGACTCGCGCAGCAGCTTCCGCCCCCGGCTCAACCGCGACATCACCGTCCCGATCGGAATTCCCAAAATCTCCGCCGCCTCTTTGTAGGCGAACTCTTCCACATCCACCAGCAACACCACACTCCGGAAATCGGCCGGCATCTGGTCCATCGCCGCCAATATGTCCTCATCCGTTAGATGCTCGGGAATCGGCTCCGTATAGGTTAAGTTCGTCTCCAGAAACTCCTCGGTCTCCTTCAGCAGCGGAAACCGGAACCACTTGCGCCGGTGATGATTCACACAGTGAAACAGGATCTTATAGAGCCAAGCCCGGCAATTCGTCCCCGGCTCAAACCGGTGGAACGACTTCCACGCCTGCAGATACACTTCCTGCACCACATCCTCCGCGCGGGATCGCTCGCCCAACACCCGCGTCGCCGTCCGGTAAAGATCGGCCATATGCGGCGTCGCTTCCGCTTCAAAACGCTCGTTGTTGGATATCGGAGTGGGCATGCTACGTTCTTGAATTCCCCCTTGCGGAGGCATCCACTGGTCAAAGGTATCTGACGCTTGCATACGAGCATAGAATGCCCTTGGCCCCCACGCCTATTCCCTAGCAAATATTAAACCCCCTTAATGGAATAACTACGTCCCGGGCCGTGATGAACGAGCATGAAATCTCTCGCTCTACTCCTCCTGGCTGCCGCTTCCGCCGTCGCCCAAAGTCAGGAACTCGCACTCACCCTCGGCGGCGTCCTCAGCCAGACGCGGGACGCCGTGAAGCTCAGCTCCGGCACGGCTTTCCAAGCCAACTATGGCTACCGCCTGGCCAATGCCGGCCCCGTCGCCCTCTTCGGCGAAGTCCACTTCCTGGCCAACCCCCAACGAACCATCCAAGCCATCCCCACCGCCACCCGCGATGTCGCCTCGCTCTACGTTACGCCCGGCATTCGCGTTAAATTCCTGCCCACCGCCCGCGTCTCACCCTACCTCGTCGCCGGCGGCGGCCTCGGCGTTTACGAACACAGCACAACCCTCCTCAACGGCCAACCCAACCCCGCCCCCCGCACCGTCAACCGCGGTGTCTTCGCCTACGGCGGCGGCGTCGATGTCGGCGTCACCAAATGGCTCGGCCTCCGCGGCGAAATCCGGGACTTCTACTCCGGCAGCCCCGTCTTCAACGTCCCCAGCGTCCGCGGCCGTCAACACAATGTCGTCGCCAGCGCAGGTTTCGTCCTGCGCTTCCGTTAACATGTGCTCCAATCGAATTTAGCTATTTTTCCGCCCGCTCGTGGTTCGCGAATCTTCTTCGCCGCCATGCTGATCCTGGCCCTGGTTCATCGCCACCTTCGACCTCAACCGCAACATCGACTCCGCCGCCCAGGACGCGCGCGACCGCGTCGCCACCGTCCTCCGCCAACTGCCCCCCGGCGTAGACCCGCCCATCGTCTCCAAGTTCGATAACGAAAGCTCCGCCGTCCTCACCATCGCCCTCGCCCTCGCCGGCGACCGTTCCGTCCGCGAACTCACCGAGCTCGCCGACAAAATCGTCAAGCCCCAAATCGAGCGTTCCAACGGCGTGGGCGAAGTCTTGATCGTCGGCGGCCTCGAACGTGCCATCAACATCCGGGTCGATGGCGACCGCCTCGATGCCTACAAAATCCCCATCACCCGCGTCGCCGAAGCCCTCGTCCGCCAAACCACCGACGTCCCCGGCGGCAACGTTACCGCCGGCGAGCAGGACCAAACCCTTCGCACCATTGGCCGTATCTCCGACCCCAAAGCCCTCAACGACCTCGTCATCGACACCGTCAACCACGCCCCCATCCGCATCGCCGACAGCGGGTACGCCGAGGCTTCTATACCATTCAATCTGAGACACTTATCCCCCGAACGGGGCATCCACGCGCATCCCCGGTTTTCCCTGTAAATATAAGATCTGAGAAGACTTAGGTCCATACGAAAAACCACTGCTCTCGACGGCCCCCAAGGCAAGGGCATCCCACCCGCGTTTGCGCCATTCACAACAAAATCGCCTCCCCCACACCAACCCAACCCTAGCAAAACAAAAGCCGCCCACCCCCCGCAAATGCGACCCACACTGAATCCCCATGTCACCCTAATCTCATGCCGAGACCCATCTCCGAAGCCCAGCGCCAAGCATGTCAACAGAATGCCAAAAAATCCACCGGCCCCCGCACCGCCGCCGGCAAAGCCCACGCCCGTCTGAACGCCGTCAAGCATGGCCTCACCGCCAAACTCCCCGTCCTCCCGTTCGAAGACCCCGCCGAATTCGAAGCCCTCAAACAAGGCTTCCTCCACGACTTCGCCCCGCAAACCACCTACCAGACCTTCCTCGTCACCCGACTCGCCACCCACGCCTGGCGTATCTTGCGATCCCAACAGGTCGAAATTGGCCTGCAGGAAGTCCTCCTTAAGAAGGTCATCCACGACCTTCACCTCCAAGGCCACGACACCCAAAAGGCCCTCGCCGAAAACCCCTACACCGGCCTCGCCCTTACCCTCCACCCCACCGAACCCCGCAACCACCTCCTGCAAAACTTCTTCCGCTACACCCGCCAAATCCAAGCCGACTTCGAACGCACCCGCAAAGCCCTCACAAATCCCAACCGTCAGGGCGGGGATCCTCCACGAACCCCCACCGAATCAACCACTCCCCGCTTCGTTTCGTCAACCCCTTCGCGCGCCCATCCCGCCCCGCCACCTGAGAGCCCCTACTGTAGTCCGCTCCCCCGAAAAGAGGTGATTCCTTAGACCCACATTTCGCTTAGGTTTCTGAACCTAATGCAAATTCTTCGTAGCACTTGCAAAACTTACTTAGCTGTTACTGAGTCCCCTGTAAAAATGCACCTCAGAACCTTGTTTTCTCGAAAATACGCTCTAAGCTGGGAATCACTAACCTTGCCGCGCCGCGAGGAAAGCAAAATTAAATCAATTAAGGGAACAATCATATGTTACACATCCGTCTAGCCGCTCAACCGCTTTGCGCTCTCCTCGCCACGCTGGCCCTCCATGCCTCCGAAGGCCAGCGCAGCTTCGAAGCCAATAACGGCACCGTCAAATTCATTGCAACTACCAATCTCGGCGCCATCAGCATTCACCCAGTCCACGGCCTTGTCCGGAAACGTCAGTGCCTCGTCTACCTCCGGCCAGTTAACCATCCAAGAGCTCGAAGCCCGGCTCGACCCTAAAACGCTCTCCACCGGCATGTCCCTCCGCGACCAGCACATGCGCGCCAAAATCTTCGCCGCCGGCGATGCCCTGCCGGAATTAAAATTCACCGCCTCCAAAATTCAATGCCCCTCGCCCGACGCCGCGAAGGAAAGCACCTGCCAAGTGCAGGGGAACTTCACTCTCCGAGGAATCTCCAAGCCTTTCGCCATCGCCCTCAAAGTCCGCCCCGCCGCCCAAGGCACTTACAAAATTACGGGCAAGGTAACCTCAAGCTCACTGCCTTCGGTATCGAACCGCCCTGCCAATTGGGCGTCTGCGTCACGGATGACGTGCAGCTTAAGCTCGAGTTTCAAGCCAAGGAACTGCGCCAGGTGAGCAAGAAGTGAAGTTAGGAGTCATCTTACTAACTTCGTTGCCCCTGTTCGCTTTGCCGAACATGGTTCGTCTCGGTTACCCGAATTGTATTTCCTGCCACGTCACACCCCAAGGCGGAGGCCTGCTCAATAACTACGGCAAAGGTATCGACGCCGCCCAAAGCTGGCGCTCTAAAGAATACAAGCCCAGTTCTCTCCGGCTCGCAGAAGTTCTGCGGGCCTGGCGGCAAAGTCGAACAGGACCTTCGGGCTGTCACTTTCGAACAAATCAACGCTGTCCCCAACGGTCCCACCACGGTCGTCAATCGCAGTCGCTTCTTCTATCGCAACGTCACCACCCTGGGCAAAGGCTTCCGCCTCTCCGCCATCGTCAGCGGCGAGCCCATGCCGTCGCTGCGCAAAACTAGGCCTTATGACCCGGTAGTTACTCCCGGCGGCGTCTTTGTCGCCTCCGCCATGCTCAGTTATCGCCCAAAAGAAGGGATGGAATTCGCCGTCGGCCGCGACATGCTGCCCCAGGGTCTCATCATTCCGGACCAGACCACTTACATCAAGGCCCGCAATCGCTTGGGCTTCTACGACGTCCCCACCCAAGCCAAGGCCTTCTTCTGGGGCAAACGCTGGCTCGTCGCGCCTTTTGCCTTCGCCCCCAGCTACCGCGAATTGCGCCCCGCTCGTGAATCAGGCGGCGGACTCATGGCTGAAGCCGACTTACTCGGCAAAGGCAAAACCATCGTTGGCATCAATGCCCTCCGTGGCAACGACCATCTCGGCCACCGCTCCATGACCGGCCTTTACACCCGCCTCGGCTTCGGCTCCTGGGGCATCCTCGCCGAGCACGACTTCACCCGTCGTCGTCTCAACCAAGCTGCTCGTTTCAACCAACAAGCCTCTTACCTGCGAACCTTCTACTACTGGCGGGAATGGTTAGTTCCTTCCGTCGTCCTCGAGCGCCTCACCGTCCAACGCCCCTACGCCGAAAACCTTTGGGCTTACAAAGGCGATGTTTCTGCTAGCCTCTCGAACCGATTCACCATCGGCCTCCGCGCCGGCGTCCAGCGCGACTTCCGTACCGGAACGCTCTCGCGGGAGGTCGCCAGGGCCTGGGTGTCGTTGATTTCGAGCGTACGAAGGCCGGGCAAAGCCGATTCGTCGAAGATGGTGGAGACGCGATCGGCGACGCCGGGGATGCGCGCACTGAAACTGCAACATTCGGCTTCAGGCGGTCCGGTCAGGTTCACCGGCCGGGCGAAGACGGGACGCACCGCGCAGCCGGAAGCCCTGGAAGAGCCCCATGAGAGTGCCGCCGGTGCCGACGCCGCTCACGACGGCATCGACCGTCGGAATCTGGTGCAGGATCGGCTCGCCCGCGAATTTGACGCCTTCCTGCCCAGCCAGTTTTCTAACCCCGACAACGTCCTCGCCCACCAGGTGAACACGGCGCGGGAGAGGCCTCAATGACCGTAGAGCCGGGGCTGACATGGCCTTCGCGCCAGGCTTTTTCGACGATGAAGCGGGCAATGCGCTCCTTGGCGGAGCCGCTGGGGCTGAGGTACTCGAGTTTGGCAAAGATGAGCGGACGGTCGGCGGCGAGGCGGACGGGAACGAGGGGGGTGACGAAGTGAAGGGAGCAGTCCGGCAGGGGGCGCATGGCCGTTCTAGCGGACCGGCAAAGCGGCGGAGGAGAGCTGGAGCTTTTCGAGGTCGATCCAATCGTCGGAGTCAGTGCTCTGGACGAAGACCAAGTCGTTGACGAGGAAGCTGCGGGGGCCCATGTACTGACGCCAGCGATGGCGCGCGAGGTCAACCGAGGCTTCGACGTATTCGCGCTCCAAGCCTTGGGCCAGCGTGACGTGCGGATGGTAGGGGAAAGCCTCGCGGTTATTCAGGGCGCCGTGGCAGAGGTTGGCATGGGCCGCTTGGAGCTGCGAATGGCCTTGGCCGATTGCCAGATAGATAACGTTGGTGCCGGGAAAGACCTCAATGTCGTCCAAATTGACGGTGAACGGAGGCAGTGACTCGCTGACGCTCTGCACGGTCGCCCAAGCCTCTGCCGCCGAAGCGTCCAAACAACGCGGCGGCAGCAGTGTGACATGAGACTGCGCATGGCAACCCGTAACCAGTTCCACGCGCAGCGCGTTCAGAAAGCGACCCAACTCGCCAGGAATGTAATTGACCAGTGCAAAGCAGTTCACCGGGGTACCGCTTAGAGACCGACAGCCCATAACCAATAGTTTACGCTGTTACGGACGCCAGCGCGACCGGGCCACCGGCCGCCGGGCCAAATTCGGCGTTGCCGCCGCCTGTGAATTCGAGGCCGGTCTTCATTTCGGGCAGCACCCACTGGGCGTCCTCGAAGCCGACATACTTATAAATGCGAAGCTCCTGGTTGGGCAGTTCGAGGATGTCGCCCACGTCGAGCGGCTGGTCGGACTCGCGGAGCTGAGCCCACAATCCGTACGGCGTCGGGGCTTCGTAGGCGGTTTCCACCGCTTCGTAATCTTTTGGTTTAACTGGCGTTACGCCGCTGGTGTGCGGCGCCCAGCGGAATTGTTGGCGCTTCTCATCGCGCATCCGGAAGATCCGGTAGCAAGGCATCTTCAGAACATATCACAAATGATTTGTTTCTTCGAAATGGCATCCGATTTCCCGAGCTCGCGCCAGCGGTCGAGGTTCGCCTTTTGCCAGTACAGGGCGGTGCGCAGGTCGCCCAAAGCCTCCTCCGGTTCTATGAGAACGATACGGGTGCCGCAGCCTACCGCGGCGGTTTGCGGCTGTTGAAGGGCTTGGCGGCGACGCCGGGCGGCGACCCAGCCGACTGACTTGTCGAGCAGCCAGGGCTGCTTGGGCTTCCAGCAGTTCACCACCACCACATGCGTCGCGCCCAATTCGATGGCCGCCCAGACATTGACGGAATCGAAGAGTCCGCCGTCGGCGAACGTGCGGCCGTCGATCTGGGGCTGGCGCAAAAACAAAGGCACGGCGCAAGAGGCGGCCAGATGCTGCCAGGTGATTTCCTGATTGCGAAACAGGTGGTGGCGCAGGCCTGGATAAGCACTCGCCACCACGCCGATGGGCCGTTGCGGGGTGAAGGCGCCGTGCAGTTGCTGGATGCGTTGCTCGAGGGCGGAGGTGTCGAGCAGGCCCTCACGAAAGCCGCGCGGGATTTGCCAGCGGATGGCGTGTTCGAGCGACGGATCGTACCACAGGGAAGCGAGTTGCGCCGCCGTGGCGCCCCCTGCGATGGCCCAGGCCGTCAGGCTGCCGATGGAGGTGCCGACCACGATATCGGGAGTGAAGATCTGTTCAAGCACCTCCCAGGCGCCCAACTGATAGGCCCCGAACATTCCACCGGCAGAGAGAACTAACGCAATACGCATGTCTTCTTCGATAATAGAAGGGTGGCGAACGAAGCAATATTGACGCACTGCGAAGAATGCCGGGTGGGGCTCGAACGAAGGAACATTCTGCACCAGCAAATGGTGGAGGGCGAGATGTTCGAAATTGACGGCGTGCCGGCGCTGGTTTGCCCGCGGTGCGGATCGACATGGATTGAAGAAGAGGCGCGCGAAGTGATTGAGCAAATCCTCTCGGCCAACCGGCCAGGCGGCACCCAATGAGCATCGCCGCCGCGTTAGTCGAAGCGGCGCCAGCCCGGGTGCCAAAGTTAGTGCAGCATGGGCACGGCGACGCGCAGGTATTGCAGTTACTCGCGGGTTACTCGGCGCAGGAGTTATTCCCCGCGGCACGCGCGCCAAAAGGCGCTTTGGCGGGGCTTTTCTTCTATTTTGATTGCTGGCAGCAGGCCCACGAAGTGGCGCAGGATGACCTGAGCGTGGAGGGTAGTTACTGGCACGGCATGATTCATCGGCAGGAGCCGGATGCGAGTAACGCGAATTACTGGTTTCGGCGCGTGGGGAAGCATCCCGTGCAAGTGGAGTTAACCCACCGATTCGGCCGTTGGGACGCGGCGGAGTTTGTTGATTTTTGCGGCCGCGCGCAGCCGGGCAGCCCAGAGCAGAAGCAAGCGCTGGAACGGCAATTGGCCGAATGGCGTCTGCTATATGAGTTTTGTAAGGAGAGCGCTTGAAGCGAATCGTTTGGATTTTCTTACTGGTGGCCGCCGGGGCCGGAGGTTGGTGGTGGTACGGACAAGCGACCGCCTTGCCGGAAGTGCCGGTGACACGGGCCGAGCGTCAACGGCTCGAAAGCGTACTCTCGACGAACGGCAAAGCCGAACCGGAGGAATGGGCAGTGGCGAGGGCCGAGCGCGAAGGCTTGGTAGCGGAGCTGGCCGTGAAGGTTGGCCAAAGCGTGGCCAAGGGCGCCGTGCTGGTGACGCTCGATGCGCGGGAAGCGCGGGCCGAATTGGCTTCGGCCGAGGCACGGATCGAACAGGCGCGCGCCGAGATCGCCGGCTTGGCGCAGGGCGGCCGGGGCGTGGAGTTGGCGGAGATCGAAAGCGGTTTGCGTCGCGCGCGCGAAGATGCGGCCGAAGCCAAGCGCGAAATTGCGACGCTCGAGCGGCTGGTGCAAGCGAATGCGACGCCGCGGCAGGAGTTGATTCCGCAGCAGCAGAAACTCTCCGCGGCCGAGTTACAGATTCGGGCTTGGGAAGAGCGGCGGGGCCGGCTGGTGGATCGCTCGAGCTTAGCGGCGGCGCAAGCGCGGCTGAAGGAAGTGCAAGCCGTCGCGGAGAACGCCAAGCGCAAGATCGAGCTGGCCGTGGTGCGCGCGCCCATTGGCGGGGTCGCCTATCAGGTGGACGCCCGGCGCGGCGGTTGGCTCAGCCCCGGCAGCGAAGTGGCGGCCATCGGACAGATTAGAAAGCTGAAGGTGGTGGTGTATGTCGATGAGCCGGAGTTGGGCCGCGTGAAGGTCGGGCTGCCGGTGCGGATCACCTGGGACGCACATCCCGACCAAAACTGGCAAGGCCGCGTCGATCAACTGCCGACACGCGTCGTGGCATTGAACACCCGGCAAGTGGGCGAAGTGGTGTGCGTGATTGAGAATCCGAACCTGGTGCTGTTGCCGGGGACGAACGTCAACGCCTTCATCCAGGCGAGCGTCGTGGACAACGCGCTCACCATTCCGAAGGAAGCCGTGCGGCGCGAGCGCGATCAGGTGGGGGTTTATGTGCTCGAAAGCGACTCACTCCGCTGGAAGCCAGTGCGCGTGGGGGTGTCGAGCGTGACGCGGGTGGAGGTGCTCGACGGCTTAAAGGACGGCGCCACCGTGGTGCTGCCTTCGGATCTAGTGCTGAAGGAAGGGTTGCGGGTCCGGATGGCGCCTTAGCGGATCACTTCCAAACCCCGCCCACTTTCCAGTATTCGAGCGCCGGACCCTGCAAGCCACCCGGGCCAGCAGTGATTGCCCGCTGGCGGATGGCCTCCATCTCTTCGGGCGTGTAGGGCTTGAAGTTCTGGGCGATGCGAAGGTCGTCATCGAGTTGGCCAGCCGTGCTGCAACCCACCGTGGCGCAGCTGATGGGCAGGCTGAGGGCGTAGCGCAGGCACTCCTCGGCATTGAGTACGCGCAGGAGGAAGGCGTTGCCGAAGACCTTCATGGCCTGGATGCCGATGCCGCCCTGGACGGCGGCGGGTAAGGCGATCTTTTCGAAGCTGAGATAGGCGGGGTCAGCGGCGTGGAGGGGCATGAGGATCGAGTCCCACTTGGGGTAGGCCTTCAGCATGGCCAGATGCACGTTCGGGTCGTAGTGGCCGGTGAAGCCGAAGAAACGGCACTTGCCGGCTTTCTTGGCGGCCTCAAAGGCTTCGAGAGCGCCGCCGGGGGCGAGGATCTGGTCGATGTCCTTTTGGCCTTGAATGCCGTGCATCTGCCACAGGTCGATGTAGTCGCTCTTGAGGCTTGTCAAAGAGAGATGCAGTTCCGCTTCGGCATCCACGCGGCTCCGCTTCGAGGACTTGGTGGTGATAAAGACGTTCTTGCGGACGTCGGAGAGCACATCGCCATAAACCTCTTCGGAGTGGCCATCCCAGTAGCTATGCGCGCAGTCGAAGTAGTTGAGGCCCAGGTCGTAGGCGCGGCGGACGTGGGGCCGGGCGGCTTCCTTAGTGCGCAAAAGGGCGAGCCGGGCTCCGCCTTGGCCGATGACGGTGAGTTTAACGCCGGTTTTGCCGAACTCGCGCCTGGGGGTCGCGCCCACCTGGGGCTTCGGCGGCTGGGCGCTGAGCCCGGTTAGGCCGAGGCCGGAAAAGACGGCGCCCGTAAAGGTTCGGCGAGGGAAACGTGGCATTGCCAAAACTATATCCCAGATCGCGCGCCGTAAAGTACAGCGTGCTATCCGCCGATTCACTAGCTATCCAGCATGGCCCATCAACGAGCGAGTGAACGCGTGCAAATTTCGGGCATGGTCCGTATATTTTGGGAAGACGAAGGCGGCGCCCAACACTTTTGCCAAGCCGAGGCGAAAGACGCTTCGGCGACGGGCATGAGCTTCACGATTCGGCAGCGGGTGCCGGTGCGAACGCTGGTTCAAGTGGAATCGATGACCAACAAGGTGAAGGGCAGCGCCATGGTGCGGCGCTGCGAGCAGCGCGGGCTGAGCTTTATGGTGGGCCTCGAATTTGTGGGCGGGTTGAACCAGCAGAGCAAGATGCGCTACAGCTAAGGCGACTCGAAGAGGGCCATCAGGGCGTCGGCAAAGATGCGTGTGCCGGCGGCATTGGGGTGGTTGATGGCGTTGAGCAGACGCCAGAGGCGGGCTTGCGCATCATTAGATCACCCGGGCATCGCCACACCGCAGAGAGAGGGCGCCCCGATTCGGTAAAGCTACTTTCTCTCGTTACGGGACTTAGCTCGACTCAATCATAAGGCTCTTATAATCAATTACTTACAGGAAAGTAAGCTTTTGATTGAGGGGCGCACGTGTCTGTAAAATGTTGATAATAATAAACTTATCTGCATAACTCAACGTTCGATTCAGCCTAAGTCATTGATTACAAGAGAATCGTTGATGACCGCTCCGAGATCTATTTGACGGCGGTCCTTGAGCGCTGGGCCCCGATAGGTCAAACGCTCGATCCTATGGACGGAACCTCGGCGGTCACCCAAAACCGGCCATGGATGGTCACCTGAAAACCGGCCAGAGGGA
>JBBQQS010000040.1:0-17982 GCA_038215525.1 Bryobacterales bacterium | reverse complement strand
AACTGAGACTCATCATGCGGATACAAACTTTCGACACCACACTCCGGGATGGCACGCAAGGCGAAGCTGTCTCTTTCACGGTCGAGGATAAACTCCGTATTGCCATTAAGCTCGATGAATTAGGCATTGATTATATTGAAGGCGGCTGGCCGGGCTCGAATCCCAAAGACAAGGAGTTCTTCGCCCGCGCCGCGAACTTACACCTTCGGCACGCGAAGTTATGCGCCTTCGGTGCCACCCGCATGGCCAAGCTGACCGTCGAAACCGACCCTAGCGTCCAGGAACTTGCCAACGCCGGCACGCCCGCCGTCAGTATCTTCGGCAAAACCTGGGACTTACACGTCCACCGCGCCCTCGGCATCACGCTCGACGAAAACTTAGTCCTCATCCGCGAGACCGTCGCGTATCTCAAGGGCAAAGGCAAAGAAGTAATCTACGACGCCGAGCATTTCTTCGATGGCTACCGCGCCAATTCGGATTATGCGCTCGAATCCCTGCAAGTTGCCCTCGAAGCCGGCGCGAGCGTGATTTGCCTGTGCGACACCAACGGCGGACGCATGCCGCACGAGATTGTTGAAGCTACGCGCGCCGTACGCGCCAAGTTTCCCCAGGCGGTCATCGGCATCCACGCCCACAATGACTGCGAAGTGGCCGTCGCGAACTCACTAGCCGCAGTCGACGCCGGAGCTTCCCACGTCCAAGGCACCTTCAACGGCTACGGAGAACGCTGCGGCAACGCCAACTTACCTAGCGTCATCGCGAACCTCGAATTGAAACTTGGCCACCACACCATCGGCGCCGAGCGCATCGCCATGCTCACGCCTATGGCGCGCTTCATCGCCGACTTAGCCAACTTACAGCTCCCGAATAACCAGGCCTTCGTCGGCCCCAGCGCTTTCGCCCATAAAGGCGGCATTCACGTCAGTGCCGTACTCAAGGATTCCCGCACTTACGAACACATCGCACCCGACTTAGTCGGTAACGTGCAGCGCGTGCTCATGTCGGACCTTTCCGGCCGTGCCAACATCGTCCACAAGACCACCGAAAAGGGCCTGCCCGAGTTATCCGAAACCGGCCGACGCGACTTACTCGACCGCATGAAGCAGCTCGAATACGAGGGCTACGAATTCGAGGCCGCCGAGGGTTCTTTCGAGTTACTCGTCCACCAAGCTTCCCGTCCGAATTCGTCTCCCTTCGAAGTGATCGCCTACGAAGTGATCACCCACGTGAATCAGAGCAAAGCCATCAAGCACACTGGCTCCGAAAGCGAGGCGACGGTAACCGTGCGCATCGGCGAGAACGTCTACGTGGCTACGGCGCGCTCCCAACAAGGTCCGGTACACGCCCTCGATCAATCCCTGCGCGAGTGCATCGAAAGTACTTACCCTCGTTGTTCGAGCGTCGCCCTGGTCGACTATAAAGTCCGCGTCCGCGAGACTAACCGCGGCACCAGTTCCCGAGTGCGAGTCTTAATCAATTGGAGCGACGGCCAACGTTCCTTCACCACGGTAGGCGTCTCGGAGAATATCCTCGAAGCGAGTTGGAAGGCCATGGTGGATGCTTTGCAACTCGAGATCTACCGCGAGCAAGGCAGCAGCGTTGCCTTGGCTGCCCCGAGCAGCACCGGCCATGCCTAGCGGACGACAACCGCTCGGACAGGAGTCACTCACCCGGCGAAGAAGTCGAAGCTCTGCAGGTCGGTCGTCTCAGCCACCTTACGATAAACCAACATGGCGGCAGCGACGTCCTGGAGCGCGGTGCCGGTGGAATCGAAGATCGTGATTTCACTCGCGCTAGTGCGCCCGGCGCGCAGGCCGGCGATGACCTGGCCGAGTTCGGCGTGGACATCCTCGGCGCGAAGATAGCCGCCCGCCACGCCGTGGTGGATCTCGCCCACCTGCAGACATTGGTCAAGGATGTCGGCCACCACTTTGTTGCCTTTCAGCAACGCCGGGTCGAGTTCCTGCTTCTCCGGACTGTCCGCGCCAACGGCTGCGACGAAGGTGCCAGGCCGCACCCATTCGCTTCTGACCAAGGCGCCCTTCGCGGGCGTGCAGGTGACGCATATATCGGAATCGGCCAGCGCCGTTTCAAGGTCGGGGGCGGCGTGCACCGCGATGCCGAAGCGTAGCGCGTTTTCGGCCGCGAATTGCTCCATGGAGGCGGCGCTGCGGGAATGAGCATGGATCTTCTTCAGCGGAAAGAGCCGCAGCAGGGCCTCCAGCTGGATGGCGCCCTGCGTACCGCAGCCGCAAATCGTCGCCACCGTGGATTCCGGCCGCGCCAGATACTTGGCGGCGACGGCGGTGGCGGCGCCGGTCCGCTTGACGGTGATCGCCTTTGAATCCATCAGCGCGAGCGGATAGCCGTTTTCGCCATCGCAGAGCAGCAACAGCCCCTGGATGTTCGGCATGCCGAAGTTAGCGCGGTTGCCGAAGAAGCCGCCGTTGATCTTAATGGCGAAAAACGGCCTCCCCAGATCCATCACGCCGGCTTTGATGTGGAACTCGCCCTCCGGCGCCTCCACATGCAGCAGCCCGGGAGGCGCGACGCGGCCCTCGCCGTGGGCGCGAAAGGCGTCTTCGACGGCGACGATGCATTCGTCGAGTGGGAGCAAGGGCTCAAGCCGAGCCCGGTCGAGCAGGATAGTTTTGCGTTGCATGTCCTAGAACTAAGCTTAAACGCGAACTCAGTCCGATCTATCTTGGCCGGTACAACCGATGCTTGCCGATGTAGTCGAGCACCGCCCTCGGCACGTCGGCGGGGCGTTCGCCGCGCGCCAAAGCTTGACGGATCTGGGAGGAAGAGCTATTTAGGTTTAAGGTGTCGAGTAAGTTCACTGTGGCCCCCGGCACTTCCGGCACGGCGTAACCGGCGCGGGTGACGACAATAAACTCAGTAAGTAAGATCACTTCCTGCCAGCGATGCCATAAGTGAATTTCCGCGAAGGCATCCACCCCAATGATGAAAAACAATTTGGCCGGCATTTTCTGCCTTACTTTGAGTAAAGTCTCAATCGTGTAACTTCGCTCGGTACCCGCTTCGAGCCGGCTGACTTCGAAACCGGGTTCGCCCGCGCAAGCTAACTCCAGCATCCGTACGCGATGCTCGAAATCCGCGTGCGGGCCGGACTGTTTGTGCGGCGGGCGGTTGTTGGGGACGAACCAGACGCGGTCCAGTTGTAAGAAAGAAACGGCGGCGCGGGCGACGGCGAGGTGCGCGGCGTGGACAGGGTCGAACGTGCCGCCGTAGAGCGCCAGTCGCAAGGGCTAACGCTTTCGCCCTTGGCGGGCGGCTTCGGTGGCGAGTTCGTCGCATCGGTTGTTATCCGGATGGTCGGCGTGACCCTTGGTCCATTTCCAAACCGTGTGGTGGCGCTCGTTTTGCTCGTCGAGCTGTTCCCACAAGTCCTGATTTTTTACCGGCTTCTTGTCCTTCGTTTGCCAGCCGCGCGCCTTCCAGCCTTTGATCCAAGTAGTAATGCCGTTGCGCATATACTCCGAGTCCGTGGTGATCTCCACCTCGCAGACCTCCTTCAGCGCCTTTAAGCCTTCCACCGCCGCCGTCAATTCCATGCGGTTGTTGGTCGTCTCGGGTTCGTAGCCGACTAACTCCTTCTTTTTCTCCCCGAAGCGCAAGATACAGGCCCAGCCGCCGGGGCCGGGGTTGCCGATACAGGCGCCGTCGGTAATCAGTTGGACTTTCTTTGGCTCTTCGCTCACGCGGCCACCAATTCCTGCGAAAAGAACTCGTCGACGCGGCTAATCACCGCCTCGGGTGTCTTTTCGCCATAAATGGCCACCCGTAACTTAGTTCCATTGCGCACCCCGTGAGTAAAGTAAGTGGCGAATTGTTTCATCTTGCCGACGATGTCGAGCGATTCCTGATCGACTAACATCCGGAAATACTGGCGCATGATCTGATAGCGCATCTCTTCGGTCGGCTGGCTGTAAGTGCCGGTGGCAAGATACTCGCCGATCTGGCGGAAGATCCACGGGTTCGACGAAGCGGTGCGACCGATCATGACGGCGTCGCAACCGGTCTCCCGCACCATGCGGACGGCGTCTTCGGGCGTCTTGATATCTCCGTTGCCGATGACGGGCAGGCGCGTAGCGGCCTTGAGCTCCGCGATCCAGGGCCAATGCGCGACGCCAGCGTAGCCTTGCTCCCGCGTGCGCGCGTGCATCGCGACGGCGGCCAGGCCATTGTCCTCCGCGATGCGGCCCATTTCGCGGTAGACCAGTTCACGGTCGCTCCAGCCGGCGCGGAACTTACAGGTGAGCGGGATGTCGATGGCCGCGCGGACGGCACCCAGGATCTCGCCCACGAGCGGCAGGTCGCGCAGCAGGCCGCTGCCGCCGTTGCAACTGACCACCTTCTTCACCGGGCAGCCGAAGTTGATGTCGACCGCGTCAAAGCCCTGCGCTTCGCAAATCCGGGCGGCTTCGGCCATCACCTTCGGGTCGGAGCCGAAAAGCTGCGCGGCGATGGGGTGCTCCTCGGGCTTAAACGAGAGGTAGCGCTGGGTCTTGTGCACCTTTACCGTGCGCACGGACTTCACGATGCCGTGCGAAGAGGTAAACTCGGTCATCAGCAGGCCGCAGAAACCCTGTTCGCGGATCAAACGCCGGAAAACGGTGTCGGTGACGCCGGCCATCGGCGCCAGCACCGTGGCCGGAAAAATCGGGACAGAAGCCGACTTCGGGCTCGTCAGGCAATAGCTAGGGGGAAACTCTTTCATCTCGCAGATTTGATTCTACCAAGGTGGCCGATATCGGCCACATCGCGGCCGAAATGAGCCTGCAACTTGTTACGCCCGGAACGCGTTTGAAGAGGTAGGGAAAGTTGACTATGAACAAGAACATCATTGCCGCATTTGCCGCCGGAGCCCTGTTGGCCGGGGTCGGGGCCTACCTGGCCGTATCGAGCAATCAGAAGCCCACCACGGTGGAGATCACTTCAAAGACCACGGAGCAGGCCTTGCGGCCCGAGCCTTTGCCCGAGGCGATAGCCGAGCCGCCAGTGCCGGTTGAAGCGGCTCCGATGAGAACACCCTCCCCCGCGCGCCGAGAGGCCTCGAAGGCGAAGCCCGTCGTGAGCGCCAAAGTGAACAAACCCGTGGCGCGCGAGGAGCCGATGAAGATCGAGATTCCCGCGCCGTCCGTTTCCCAAACCGTAATCCCCCTGCCTGAACTGCCCAAATCCATCGTCCATGGCGAGGCCAAGGCCCTGCCTACGCCGGTGGAGATCCGCAAGCCGGACCCCGTCGTCGAAGAGGCGCGCCGGAAGCAGCGCGAGCCCGCCAAGGTGACGATCCCGGCGGGTACGCAGATCGTCGTCCGGCTGCAGGAGACCCTTTCGGCCGAAAAGATGCAGACCGGAGACACCTTCCACGCCACGCTCGACGCGCCGCTCGAAGTTTCGGGCTTCGTGCTCGCCGAGAAGGGCGCGCGCGCCATGGGCCGGATCGCCGAAAGCGACCGCGCCGGACGGGTGAAGGGCGTGTCGCGCCTAGCGATTGAGCTGACGCAGATCACAACCTCCGATGGTCAGACCGTGATGTTACAGTCCGAGGTCTTTAACCGCGAAGGTGCCACGTCGCGCAAGTCCGATGCGGCCAAGATCGGTGCCGGTGCCGCGGTGGGCGCGGCCCTGGGTGCGATCTTCGGCGGCGGCAAAGGCGCGGCGATTGGCGGCGCGGCCGGAGCGGGCGCCGGCGGCGGCACCGTGCTGATGACCCGCGGTAAGCCAGCGGTGATCGAAGTGGAAACTCGTATTCCGTTCCAGACCAAGGCCGAGGTCTCGGTCACCGAACGGATCAAATAACGTCGTCGGACTCGAAGCCCGGCAGCGGCAGATTCTTCTGCGTGCCGATCTCTTCGACATCCCGCAAGCGGCGGTTGACGGCGCGAGTCCTTACTTGAGCCTCGTCGATGGCGACGGCGGCTTCTTCGATCTTCTTCTTCACCTTGTCGAGCGCCTGGCCATAGCGGGCGAACTCGGTCTTGGCCTCGCCCAACACCTTCCACACTTCGCCCGAGCGCTGCTGAATGGCGAGCGTGCGGAAGCCCATCTGCAGGCTATTGAGCAAGGCGGCGAGAGTCATCGGGCCAGCAACTACCACCCGGAAATCGGCTTGCAGACTCTCGGCCAAGCCTGGCCGCCGCAGCACCTCGGCGTAGAGGCCTTCGGTGGGCAGGTACATCACGGCAAAGTCAGTGGTGGCGGGCGGCTCGACGTACTTTTCGCGGATAGTGCGCGCGTTCAGCTTGATGGCGTTTTCGAGCAAGCGCGCCGCGGCTTCTATCGCTTCGGGCGTGCCGTTATCGAGCGCCTCCACCAGACGCTGGTAGGCATCGGCCGGGAACTTGGCATCGATGGGGAGCCAAACCGGCGCCTCGCCGTCGACGGCTTGGCCGGGCAGCTTGATCGCGAACTCAACCCGCTCGGAGGTGCCACGCGTGGCCACGTTGCGGGCGAACTGCTCGGGCGAGAGCACCTGTTCGAGCAAGGCGCCCAGTTGCACTTCGCCCCAGGTGCCGCGCATGCGGACGTTGCTCAGGACCTTCTTGAGGTCGCCCACGCCGGTGGCCAGAGTCTGCATTTCACCCAGGCCGCGGTGGACTTGCTCGAGGCGATCGGAGACGGTCTTGAAGGAGTCGTTGAAGCGGCGGTCGAGGTTCTCTTGCAGCTTCTCGTCGACGGTCGCGCGGATTTGTTCGAGCTGGCGGGCACCGTCCTGCTGCACGTCGCGCAGGCGGTCATCGAGGAGCGAGCGCATCGAATCCGACTGCCGGGTGATGGCAGCCGAGAGCTCTTCCCTTACTTCGCGCGCGGCGGCTCGGCTATCATCGCGCACGGAGCGCTCGAGTTGATCCACCCAGGGAGGAGTGGACGACGGCGGCTTCCCTGCCCTACCGAACAAGAGCCCAGCGACGGCGCCAAGTGCCAATGCCAGCAACCCGATCAGGAGAACGACCGTGGCTTCCATGAGCCCGGGACCCGCCTTAGCTAGCGACTTCGAGGATCAGTTCGCGCTCTTCGGGAGCGGTCTGCGAGATGCGGAAGGCGTCCTCCACCATCTCGGCGGCATCTTCGACGTGGGCGTCGTTGGTGTAGTAGATGCGGCAGAGGATCGCGCCGGAGTCCATCTTCTGGCCCACTTTGGCTTCGAGGATGACGCCCACGGCATGGTCGATCGAGTCTTCTTTGGTGTCGCGGCCGGCGCCGATCATCGACGACGCCTTGCCGATCAGTTCGGCATCGATGGCGCTGATGTAGCCGCCGCGGGGCGACGTGATTTCGCGCGCGCCGGTGGCGTTGGGCAGCAGTTCGAATTGGTCGAGCACGGCGGGATTGCCGCCCTGGGCCGCAATTACCTGCTTCAGCTTGCGATAACCGGAGCCATCGAGCAGCTTGGCCTGCGCGAGTTCGCGGGCCTCGTCGAGAGTCTTGGTGAGCTTGGCGACGAAGATCATACGCGCGGCAAGTTCGAGCGAGAGGCGGGTGAGGTCGACCGGGCCGGCGTTCTGCAGCGTCTGCGACACTTCCATCACTTCGAGCGCGTTGCCGACGGCGAAGCCGAGCGGCTGGTTCATGTCGGTAATCAGAGCTTGGACACGTTTGTCGAGACGGCGGCCGATGCCGACCATCATCTGAGCCAAGCGGCGAGCTTCCACTTGCCGTTTCATGAAGGCGCCAGCGCCGACTTTGACGTCCAGCACGACGGCATCGAGACCGACGGCGATCTTCTTCGACATGATCGAACTGGCGATGAGCGGGATCGACTCGACGGTGGCCGTCGCATCGCGTAGCGAGTACATTTTGCCATCGGCGGGCGTGATTTCGGGGGTTTGGCCAATAAAGGCGAGGCCGGTTTCGCGCAACTGCGCCTTGAATTCCTCGATCGTGAGGTTGGTGCGGAAGCCGGGGATCGACTCAAGCTTGTCGAGGGTGCCGCCGGTGTGCCCGAGTGCACGGCCGGAGATCATGGGCACAATACAGCCGGCTGCCGCAGCGAGGGGCGCGGCGATCAGGCTGGTTTTGTCGCCCACGCCACCCGTGGAGTGCTTGTCCACCTTGGGGCCGGGGATGTCCGAGAGGTCGACGGTAACGCCGCTGGCGATCATGGCGTCGGTGAGCGCGCTCACTTCGCGGTCCGTCATTCCGGAATGGAACACCGCCATCAGGAACGCCGAAACCTGGTAATCGGGAATACTGCCGCTGGTGTAGCCTTCGATCAGGTGGCGGATTTCTTCCACCGCCAGTTCTTCGCCATCCCGCTTACGTTGAATAAGGTCCACTGTACGCATGTTAAACTCCAAGGGTATCATCCTGCTCCAGGGTTTGTAAAGTCTTCAAAATCAAGGATATTTTGCACTCTTCCCTTAACCATGCGCGTCTGATACACTATGAGTGGAATGACTCGCGCTGAAGCGCTGGACCGATTCAATTCGCCTGACATTCTCGCCCTCGGAGCCGAGGCTAACGCCCTTCGTGAGCGCCTGCACCCCGAGCCGATCGTGAGCTATCAGATTGATCGCAATATCAATTACACCAACTTTTGCACCGAATATTGCAGCTTCTGTAATTTTTACCGCCCGCCCCAAAGCGCTGAAGGTTATGTACTTTCGCACGAGGTGATATTTCAGAAGATTCGCGAAACCATCGCCTTAGGGGGCACCGGAATCTTGATGCAGGGCGGTTTGCACCCGGACCTGAAGATCGAATGGTACGAAGATTTGCTGCGGGCCATGAAACGGGAGTTCGGCGACCAGATCTGGCTCCACTGCTTCTCCGCCCCCGAAATCACGAACATCGCCCAGGTGAGCGGCTTGACGTTGCGCGACACCATGCTGCGGTTGCGCGACGCGGGCCTCCAAAGCGTCCCCGGCGGCGGTGCCGAAATTCTCGACAATGCCGTCCGTCACCGCATCAGCCGGTTGAAGTGTTCGGTGGACGACTGGGTCGACGTGCATCGCACGGCTCATCAGATTGGCCTTCAGACGACGGCCACAATGATGTTCGGCTGCGGCGAAACTCTGGACCAGCGGCTTAATCACTTCGACGTCGTCCGGCAGTTGCAGGAGGAGACCGGCGGGTTCACGGCGTTTATCGCCTGGCCCTTCCAACGGGACGATACCTCGTTGGGCCGCTTCATTAAGCACGAGGCCACGGCCGTCGACTACCTCAAGACCCTCGCCATTTCCCGTCTTTACCTCGACAACATCCCGCATATCCAGTCGAGTTGGCTCACCGTGGGGCACAAACTCTGCCAACTGGGCCTCAACTTTGGCGCCAACGACGTCGGGAGTATAATGATTGAAGAGAATGTAGTCTCGCAAGCCGGAGCCCACTACCAGTCGACCACGGAGCAGTTGCGCACTCTCATTCGCGGGGCCGGCTATATTCCGAAGCAACGTGACACCCTCTACCGTACGTATTACCTTCAGTAACAAAAAACCATGACTCGCATTTCCATTGTGCTCCTGCTTTCGCTTTCCGCTCTCTCCGGCCAACAGGATTGGCAAGGGGAGGTGAAGCAACTTTATCCCGTCAGTATTCCCTCCTTCCAGGGCTACCGGCCCGTGTACGCAAAGAGCGGCAAGACCGCGACGCAACCGGATATCGAGATTTATTCTTTAACGACAACGTTCGGGGACCTGAAGACATCGGCGGCGTTTTTTCGCGCGAGCCTGGAAAAGCAGGGCTTTAAACCGGTGAAGAACGTATCGGGCCCGGCCATCGAACGCATCGTGATGGACAATACGGCGCGCAAATTGACGGCCGTCGTGGTGGCGTCGAAACAGAAACCGACGGAAATGCTGGTGGGCGTAACGGTCATGCCACTTGGCACGCTACCCAAGAATTAATAAGGGCCTTAAAGACTAGGAGTCGCGGCCGTTCAGCGCGGCCGGCGTGGGGACGCCGCCCCGGCTGCTGGCGGGCTTGAAGCTGAACAGGTCGAGGAGACTTTTCTTTTTGGCCTTAACCGGCGGGCCTACCGGAATGGACACGGCGGCACCGCTCGCATCCAGCATCGTTTGGGCGAGGTTCTGAAAGTGGCGGCCAAGTTCGGAGTTCGACTCGACCTGCCGGCCAGCCGTGAGCGCCGTGTGCACGCCATGATAATCGTTCGGGAACGTCATCGTCACCGGCATACCCAAAAGATTCTCGATTTGCTCGGGTGAGATGACTTGATTGCGCTTGGTGCAGCGGTTGAGCAATACGCTTACGCGGTCGCCCAGTTCGATGTTCTTGAGGAACAGATACTTTTCTCGCGCCAAGTGCAGCGACGGAATCTCCGGCGTGCAGACCAGGAAGATTTTCTTCGCTTCGAGCATGATTTCTAGGGAGAACTTCTCCATGTTGCCCGATAAGTCCACGCAAATCGATTTGTAGTTGCGGCGGGCAAAGTCGAGCAGATGACGGACGTGGGTTCCTTCGAGGCGGAAGGATGGATTGATGCGGCCGGCGTGCAGCACGTCGAGGTTGCCCATACTCGACACCAGTTGGGGCCACAGGTTCTCGTCCATGGCGAGCGAATGCTCGGCCGCGTCAACGATGGAGTATTCGTTTTGCAGCTTCAGCATGAAGCGAATCATGCCGCAGTTGAGGTCGAGGTCGGTGAGCAGTACCTTGGTGTCGTTCAGGCGCGACATGGCCATGGCGGCGTTCACGGCGATGGTGGAGGTACCGGAACCGGCCTTGGAGGGAAGAAAGGCGAACAGCAGGTCCGTCGAGTGCATCACGACGGGGCGTTTGTCGAGCGCTTGGCGCAAACGGGTGATGCAATCGGCCAGCACTTGCAGGTTAAAGGGCAAGGAAAGAAATTCGCGGATGCCGACCCGCATGACGTCGATCAGCACTTGCGGATCGGTGGTGCGCGAGACGGCCACAAACTGCACACCGGGCGCGCTTTGTTCCAATTCCTTCACCACTTCCAAAGCTCGATCGATTTCTTGCAAGCTCAGAAAGATGATCTGCGGCCCATTGGTGCGGACAATCCGGAGCAGCTCATGCGAGTGCGGATACTTGTCCACCGACTTCAGCACGGCTACGTGACCGAGGTCGAGCAGGTTCGCCTGCAGGCTCTCGCTCAACTCTTGATCCGGACAAATGATGATGCTGCGCAGCATCGGCGGCGTACTCCTTCTTCCTCAGCCTAGGTGCCATTCGACCTGCTGCCAATAGAGCGAACACCCTAGGGCAAGAGTACTAGTTACCTGGCAGCGGCAACCTGATCCGGTTCCCCGGATGCAGAAAGCGCTACTAGTACTCTCGGCATAGAGTACGATCTTCTTTATGGCCCAGCCCGCAAAACCCATTGAATTCGAAGTCACCTGCCCCTGTTGCCAAGCGACGCTGAAGATCGACCCCGTCCTCCAAGCCGTCATCCACCACCAGCCGCTCGCCAAGCCCGAGGCACCCATTGAGGACATGGCTGAAGCTGTTCAGCGACTCAAGGGCGCCGCTGCCAAGCGCGAGGATGCCTTCCAGAAGTCCTTGCATGACGTCAAAAATCGGGAGAGCTTGCTGAATCGCAAGTTCGACGAATTACTCAAAAGCGCCCAAGCTGACCCCACGACCGGACCGCCGAAGCGCGATCTCGATTGGGACTAGGGAAATGGATCAGCCGTGCCCGAGCTTCATCGCCCAGGCGATGCCAAACAGCGCGAGAAGGAAGTAGCCGAAGGTCTGTAAGCCGTAGCTGATCCGCTCTTTGTCGGTCTTCTTCGTCACCACGCCGAAGACGAGGCTGGTCAGCAACGCGAACAGGACGGCGGCTTCAAAGTGCGATAGCGAGAGGTTCATTAGTCCTTTTCCCCCGTGACGATCTCATACGCATCCACCATCGCCAGGACATTCAACAAACCGGCGCCGGCCAGGAACTTGGTGCCGTAGTCGTGGACATGGCCCGCGACGTCCGGCTGGACATAGCCCATCCAGGTCGCGAGGTAATAGGGAACGCCGGCCGCGTTGTTCGCCACGTAGCCCCCGCAGTAGATCAACGTGGTGAGCATGTCGGTGGAACTCCACAGCCACTCAAACATCGCTCCGCGCATCAACAAGCCGAAGGCAAACATCACGACGACGGACGCCGAAAGGATAGCGCCGCGGATGGGCCGCTTTAGAAGGAAGTGCCCCGCCCCGGGCAAAAGCCACGCCAAAGCCACCACCGTCACCACTTTCTGGAACGGAGCGCTGGGGGCGGCGGTGGGAGCCGAAACTGCGATATTCGCCATGTAGCCTCTATTTTACCGCACCCTTCTTCAAATGGAGGTCGGCAAAAGCGATGAACTGTTGCCAGTCGTAACGAGTGATGTCATGCTTGCCGGCGCGCAGATGGTACCCGATGCGGGAACGTACCGGCTGCTCGACGAGCGAGGGGTCTTTCCCGGCGAAGCCATCGGTGCCCAAAAGCTGGTAAACGGGGCTGGCGGCGGCGGCGGCAAGGAACTCGCCCTTAGGGTCCGCCCATTGGTCCTCGGTGGCACCGGTGAGGTAGAGCGGCCGGGGCGCCACCAGGGCCAGCAACTCGTGCTGGTCGGTCGGCAGTTGGTCGACGGCCAGGTTGTAGCGCGCATAGTTGCGGGTGAACCAATGGGGAAAGCTCGTGTTCAGCCGTTGCACCGTCTCGCCATAATTGCGGCGGGAGAGTGCGGCGCCGCCTTCGCCCGAGTTGTTGCCGATCACGATGGCAAAGCGCGTGTCCTGCGCGCCGGCCCACAGCGCCGCTTTGCCAAGGCGCGAGTGCCCGACCAGGGCGACGCGCTTCGCGTCAATGCGGGGATCCTTTTCGAGATAGTCCAAGATGCGGCTCATGCCGTAGGCCCAGGCGCCAATGGCGTTCCAGTTACTGGCCGGCAGGTGCGGCAGGATGCTATCGGAAGCGCCGTCTCTGTGGTCCGGGAAGAGATCCCCGTAGTAGGCCGTGGCGAGCGCATAGCCTTGGCCGACAATCAGGTCGACCGGCCAGCGCGAAGCAGCCGTGCCGCGGCTGGCATCTGTCGCACGATTGCCCTTCACCCCCACGCCATTCGCCGCCATCCAGCGCGTCGATAGGCTGATCGCCGGGTCAGGATCGACGGAGTGATTGCCGGTGAAGCTGAGGCCGACAAAGGCCGGCACGCGGCCCTTCGCCTGATTGGGCACGTAAAGCAGAATCTGCATCGTGGGGCCTTGCTTACCGGCCAGCCAAACCGTGATCTCCTGCCGCGTCGCCGCGCCGTTGAGCGCCTTGGGGTCGCGTTTGGTCACCTCGAACTCGATCTTGGCCGCCGGCGGCGTCTTGCCGTAAACGTGCTCTTCGAACAGGCGTTGGATCTCGGGGCGACGCCGCTCGGTCCAGTCGCGTGCGGACTTCACCGCTCCCCCGCCCTCAAAGACCAGCGGATCGGGCAAGGTGTACGCGCCCACCTTGCTTTCGTCGTAGTTCGCGACAAAGCCCGGCTGCGCCGCCAATGACCATGCCAGCAAAAACCAGGGCGCGCGCATTAGAAGATCACCGAGGCCACATCCACCGAACTGCGGCGGCCTTCGATCACCACGATGCCGGTTTCGGTAACGTGATAGTGCTTCTTGTCTTCCTCCGGATCGAAGCCGATGCGGGCGCCGTCCGGGATGATGACATTCTTATCGAGGATGGCGCGGCGCACCTGCGCGCGCTTGCCGACAATGCAGTTGTCGAAGAGGATGGAATCCTCCACGACGGCAAAATCGTGAATGCGGACGCCACGGCCGAGAATCGAATTCCGCACCATGCCGCCCGACACGATCGAGCCGCCGGCGACGATGGAGTTGACGGCCTCGCCGCGCCGGCCGCCCTCTTCATCAAGCACGAACTTGGCGGGCGGATCGTCGTAACCGGCCGTGCGCAGGGGCCAGCGCCGGTTGTAGAGGTTCAACTGCGGGGTGACGGCCCGGAGGTCCATGTTGGCGTCGTAGTAGGCCTCAATGGTCCCCACGTCGCGCCAGTAGGCCGGTTGCCCGGGCGGGTCGCCGGGAATGTTGTTGGTCTGGAAGTCGTAGGCCATCATCGCCGAGCGGCCGATCAGGCCGGGCAGGATGTCGCGGCCGAAGTCGTGCGTCGAGTCCTCCCGCTTGGCGTCGGCGGCGAGTTCGCGCAGTAGGCGGCCGGTGGAAAAGATATAGGTCCCCATGGAGGCGTAGACGCGGTTGGGGTCGCCGGGCATGGTGGGCGCGTCCGGGTTCTTCTCATGGAAGCCCAGAATAGTTCCGTTTTCGTCCGCTTCAATCACGCCAAACTCGCTCGCCAAGGACTTCTCCACCGGAATCGCGGCGATCGACACCTCGGCCGCCTTCTTCACGTGGAACTCGATCATGTCGCGAATGTTCATGCGATAGATGTGGTCCGCGCCGAAGATGCACACCAGGTCCGGGTTGGCCTGCTCAATCAAATTCATGTTCTGGTAGATGGCGTCGGCCGTGCCGCGATACCAGAACTCGCCCTGGTTGCGCATTTGCGCGGGCACCGGAATGACGAAATGATTCTTGAGGAGGCCGGTGAACTCCCAGCCATCGCGCAAGTGCTGCAGGAGACTTTGGCTCTTGAACTGGATCAAAACGTAGATCGAATAAATCCCCGAATTGATGAAATTCGACAGCACGAAATCCACAATCCGATATCGGCCGCCAAACGGGACGGCGGGTTTCGCCCGTTCCTTGGTGAGGGGGTACAATCGTGTTCCCTTACCACCCGCCAAAATGAAGGCCATTACGCGCAGTTGCATGCCATCTCCGCCTTTACGCACCCAAATCGTGCCCGATTTCCCAACCACCAGGACACGCTGATTAGCATACCCGAAAGCCGCCGGGGCCCACACAACATTTTTGTGTGAACTTGTTTCGGGCCAAGCCTATGATATCGTGAACCTCGAACGCATGACATCTTCCCGCCGTTGGACAATCATTGGTTTGCTTTGCGTAGGCTTCATGGTGGCCTATTTCGACCGCGTCAATCTCTCGGTCGCCGTCATCGACGCCACCTTCCAAAGCCACTTCCATTTGACTAAGGAAGAGAAGGGCCGACTGTTGTCGGCGTTCTTCATGTCCTACACGCTGCTGCAGATTCCGGCCGGCTGGTTTGTGGACAAATATGGTGTGAAAATTCCCTTCGCTTGCGGCTTCTTTGTCTGGAGCCTGATGTCGGCGGCCACGGCCTGGGTCACCAACTTTCAGCAGTTGTTCGGGTTGCGCCTGCTGTTAGGGGTGGGGGAGAGCCTCAATACGCCCGCCGGCATGCGCTGGATTCGCTTCAACGTCCCGGAAAACCAACGCGGACTCGTCATCGGCGTTTACATGGCCGCGGCCAAAGTCGGGCCCGCCATTGGCACCCCAATCGCCGGGGCCTTATTGGTGACCTACGGCTGGTCGAACATGTTCCTCATCATTGGCCTGGGCTCCTTAATCTGGCTGATCCCCTGGCTTCTGCTCGTCAAGGATAACGACCGCGAACTCGAAGCCGCCGTCCAGAAGAGCTCTGGCGGCGCCAACCTTAGCTTCTGGGACACCCTGATGAGCCCCGTTATGCTGGGCACCTTCATCGGCACTTTCTGTTATCAATACTTCGTCTACTACTGCCTCACCTGGCTGCCTTCGTACTTCGCTGAGCAACGCGGACTCAACGTCAGCAAAAGTAGCTGGTTCACCGGTGCCAGCTTCGGCGGCATGGCCATCGTCGCCATCCTGGCCGGCTGGTGGGCGGACCGCCTGATCGCCCGCGGTGCCGACCCGGTGGTGATCCGCAAGCGCTTCATCATCGCCGGCTTCCTCGTCGCCAGCACTGAAATCCTGGGCGCTTACTCAAGTTCCATTGAAGTCGCCCTGTTCTGGAGCATCTTCTCGCTCTCCGGACTCGGCCTCACCACGGCCAACTATTGGGCCCTCACCCAGACCCTGCTTTCGAGCGCCGCCGTCGGCCGCGTCGTCGGCGTACAAAACGCCGCCGCCAATCTGCCCGGCGTCGTCGCGCCCTGGCTCACCGGCTACCTGCTCACCCAGACCGGCAGCTACACCGCGCCCATGTACTCGATCCTCTTCTTCCTGGCTCTCGGCGTCGGAGCCTATGTCTTTCTCGTCAAGCGAGAATACGCGCCAAAGGCGGCCTGACGTGGACCTGCGGGACTTCGCCGAGCGCTACACCGCCGCCTGGTGCAGCCAGGATCCGGCGCAGGTGGCCGCATTCTTTGCGGTGGATGGGTCGCTCCAGGTGAATGACGGCACCCCCGCCATCGGTCGAGCGGCGATCAGCCAAGTGGCCCGGAACTTCATGAACGACTTCCCGGACTTACAGGTGATTCTAGACCGTCTCCACCCGGATCCGCTCGAATATCACTGGACTTTAACCGGCACCCACACCCGAACCGGTCGCCTCGTACGCATCAGCGGCCGAGAGCGTTGGACCATCAGCGCCGACGGCCTGATCGCGCATTCACTGGGTTCGTTTGACGCCACCGATTACGCCCGCCAAGCGGGCTAAAGCCTTCGAGCCCGCGCGGAGCTTTAGCTGCGTCTCTCCCTCAGGCCAAGTGATCAATTCTATGAGTAGTGAAGTTTCTCGCATTTGAAGCCCCGCGGCTCGGGCTTATCAACGCAGGAAACATCAATCAGCTTCGCCATTTTTCGGCAAAAGACCGCGAATGGAAGGCGAACTTAGCACATTTGTCGCCAAGCTGAGTAGGCCTTTCAGTTTTTGTTTTGAACGAGATCCCCAGGGTTGTTTTGGCAAAAAAAGTGTTTTTTCAGGTTTGGCTGGTGGCCGTCGGGGTTGCACCAGCCACGGTATTGGTCGATGGCGGCACGGACTGCGGTTGGACGGTTTCGAGGAACTCGGGTTGGGGGGCGGAGGCACTCCCTGATGGCTTAATTGACGAGGGGTTAGAGTTCGCGAGGGCGGTAGTCCGGCTTTTGATCGGGTTGAGCGGCGAGGAACTCTTTTTCGCGCGCGGCAGCGGCGGCGGCTTGCCTTTGAGCGCCAACGGCTTTGGAGACGACGATCCAGCGCTCGTCGAGGGTGAGGTCCGCGTCGGGGTATGAGTCGTAGTCGATGGGATCGGAATAGAGTGGGTAGAATTCGGGCATAAAGCTCTCCGAGGCCACGGTAGCAGGCTGTCTCGCCGTTTTTGTGTATCTCTCAAATTCTATTGGCGACTTTCGTCGAGATCGCCGATTCGTGGACCGGGCAAAGCGCAGGAAAAGTGATCCTTCACTTGGCGATGGAGACCACCGGGTGACGGTAATTTCGCAGTCCATCTTTCTCCAAAGTTGGAGTGCGACCCCGTTTTAGCCGCGAACGAAGTGAGCAACAAACCCGCCCGGGCGTGCTCCAACGGGGGAGGTACGGCTATCTGGGTGGGGCGCCTTCAGCCGCGCGGAGTTTTAGCTCCGCCCCTTCCTTTTCAGCCAAGTGATTGAGGCTATTGCTAGAGAAATTGCGTTCCTCAAAAGCGGCCAAAACACCGCCCCCGAAAAACCAACACGGGTGGACTGGTTTGCGCAGAACAAAGTCAGTAAGAGGCTAATTTAATGGGATGTTAGAGGGATTTATTGGAAAAGCGTACCATCCGGTGCACCCCGTGGATGGTCCTTTTGAGGTGGCACTGAGCGATCATTTGCCCGTGCTCGCGGCGTTTGCAAACGTGCCCTGAATGGTATGCGGGTGCGAGCACCCTCGAATACCGATCTCCGCATTCAGGGGTGTAAGTTCCTCGAAACAAGAGTTTGGCGGCGGCAGGCCACGAGATCTTGGGAGATAGGTGTAGGAGCGTGAGTGACCCCGAATTCGTGACCCCGAACTTTGGCGATCAGCGAATGGAGAAGGGATCGGTGCCGGGGAAGGGGATGCGGCCGAGGTTGATGTCCATGATGCGTTGGATTTTGGCTTTTTCGGCGAGGGCGCGGGCTTCTTCGGGGGTGAGTTTGGGTTCGTTTGGGGAGGCGTTTTTTTCGGCCGTTTCGGGG